>JAFNWZ010000297.1 GCA_017379255.1 Akkermansia sp.
GGTGGATATTCTCATCATAGGCTTGTCTATATATTATATTAACATGCATAACGCGTCAAGGATAAAAGATACTTTTCCTATAGGAAAAACCAGGCATGGAGAAGCGCGCCCGGAAAACCGGGCGCGCTGAAACAAGTTGAGAGATGGCTCGCGGAGATTATGCCAATGCTTCTGAGACGCGCGTGATAACCTCGCGCAGGGAGGAATCAACGCGGAGCTTTTCCTCGATGGTGCGCATGGCATGCAGCACGGTGCCGTGGTCACGACCGCCGAAGGCTTCACCGATGTCCTGCAGAGAGCAGCCGGTGTGCTGGCGGGCCAGGAACATGGCCAGCTGGCGCGGGTGGGCAATGGCTGCTGTGCGGCGGCGGCCATTGAGGTCTTCCACGCGCAGGCCGAATTCGCTGGCCACGTGCTGCTGGATATCGGCAATGGAGATGCCTCCGGAGGCTGAGCGCTTGTTCATGAGGTCTGCCAGGTTCTCGCGCAGGAAGGCGATGCTGGGGCAGGCATTGCTGAAAGAGGCAAGGGCGCTGGTGCGGATGAGTGCGCCTTCCAGGGCACGCACAGACTGGGTGATGTTGCGGGCAAGGAACTGCACCACTTCATCGCTGAGGAGGTTCTGCTTCCACTTGAGCATCTTCTGGCGGAGGATGGCCATGCGCATCTCATAGCAGGGAGCGGTGAGCTCCACGGTCATGCCCTGGGAGAAGCGGGTCTTGAGACGGTCATCCATGTTGGTGATCTGGCTGGCGGGGCAGTCTGCGGAGAGCACAATCTGCTTGCCGGACTCAAAAAGCGCATTGAAGGTATGGAAAAACTCTTCCTGTGTCCTGTCTGCCCGGGCCATGAACTGCACATCATCGATGAGCAGAACGTCTACCTTGCGGTATTTCCTGCGGAATACCTCAAGCGCATCGCCGCGCTTGCGGATGGCTTCGATATACGCATTGGTGAACTGCTCGCTGGTGACATAGAGCACCTGCACATTCTCACGCCGGGCGCGAAGCGCATTACCAATGGCGTGCAGCAGGTGGGTCTTGCCCATGCCGGAGTTGCCGTAGATAAACAGGGGGTTGAATACACGTTCGTCCGCATTCACCAGAGCCTGTGCGGCCGCAAAGGCAAAGTGGTTGCTGGAACCCACCACGTAGTTGTCGAATGTGTAATCCTCATTCAGATTGCTCTGCATCTTGGTGGCTCGGGCGTTGCGGGAAGCCCGGCGTGGTGCTGCAGCCGTGTTTGCTACCTTGGCTGCCGGTGCAGGGCAGGGGAGTGTTACTTCCTCAACCTCAGCTTTCTGGCTGCCGGCCTCTACAAATTCCAATTCACGCGGTGCCTTCAGCACATTGCTGGCGGCTGTCTCTATATATTCGCTGTAGTTGAGCTCAAGCCATGCGAGCATGAGCCCTTCAGGGTACTCGATAATAAGTCTGGTGCCGGTGTCTTCCACCAGGCGAAGCCCGGAGATGAAATCGATGGCATACCCGTCCGCCTGCCCATGGGTGCGCAGATTTTCCATAATCTGCGCCCAGAGGGCTTCACTCTCCTTTTTCCCTTTTTCCATCGTTTTCCGTTCCGTCTTGTTTCGTAGGTCTGAGTCTTGCTGCGTTCCTCTCGCTCGGGAGGTGCGGGGTGCAATATGCCACTAGTCGCCCTTCAGAAAAAGATTTTTTTGCACCCCGGTTCATCGTTCCACCCCGGAAGCGGTGTTCCATGAGCGTTCCACAGTAAATTATTTTTTTGACAGCCGGGGAGGGCTTTTATTAAGATTTCTTGATATTTTTGTAAAGGTGCAGCAAGGGATGGGGATGGTGTGTAGAACGCTGGTGTCTAAATGTCACAATATATTGATGCTTAGTATCGAGAAGTAATTATAAAGCTTTTTGAAACAATAAAAAAGAGAGCGTGGAAAGCTCTCTTTAGGGGTTAGAAACAAGGCTGTTATGCGTTAAAATGCTGCCAGCCGGAAGCAATGATGGAGCCTTGAAAAGGGGTCAGTTTTCCGATGTTACGCAAGTCATTAGCAAATGTTGAACTTGCAAGCTTTTGCGCTTGTGCGGGGGGGAGAGTGAGGAGCAGTTCATAGTCCTCACCGTGTGAAACAGCATCCGCTTTGGAGAAGCCGGGGCGGCATGGCAGGGCTGATTCGTCTATCTCAAAACCGCAGTTGCATGCGGCGGCAAGGCGCGGCAAATCGGTGCCGAGCCCATCGGAGAGGTCCATCATCGCAGAGGGGCGGATGCCGGCCTTCAGAAGCCCTCTGGCGAGTTCTACGCGGGGTTCGAAGTCCAGATGCCACCCCGTGGGGAAAGAGCCTCCCAGGAGGCCGGAGACGAAGATCTGGTCGCCTGGGCTGCCGCCGGAGCGCAGAACCGCCTGGCCGCGTTCCACCCGGCCGGTGAGGGCAACATTGATGACCAGGCCATCTGAGGGCAGCCCGGAGGTTTCCCCGCCGGCCAGGGAAATGCCGAACTGGCGGGCGAGTGCGCACATGCCCCGGTAAATGCCCTCGAGTAGTGAGACCGGGCGGGAACGGTGGCAGAGCACCGTGATGAGCGCATGTTCCGGGATGCCGCCCATGGCTGCAATATCAGAAACGGCTCTGGCAAGCGCTTTGCGGCCGATGCGCTCCGGTTCTGTATCGGGAGTGAAATGCAGGCCTTCGACAACAACATCCGTTTTCAATAATGTATCCCACTGGTCATTGCGGGCAACAACAGCGCTATCATCCCCCGGCCCGGTAATGAGCGAATCATTGACAGGAAGATGGCACAGCAGGCGATCGAGGATGGTATTTTCGCCAAGTTCGGCTAGTAGGGCATCGGACATAAGAACAGAATGGCAACACTGGTGGCATTGAACAGCATGTGAAGCGCAATGGGCAGCCAGAGGGAACGGGCTTTTTCGTAGGCGTAGCACTGCATGATTCCGAAAAGAGTGAGCTGTACCATCTGGGCAAGGGATGTATGAATGGCCCCGAAAAGCAAACCAGAGGCGAGAGCGGCCAGAATCGGAGAGGAGTACTGGCGCAGGATGTTGTACAGGCAGCCGCGGAAGCAGCATTCCTCGGTGATGGGTGCAATGATGACAGCCATGACCGCCAGCGTGATTTTAACGCTCAGCGAGCTGTGCTGCATGTATTCCACTACATTCTGCTGAGCCGGGCAGCCTGTTGTTTCGATAAGCCAGTCGTTAAATCCTGAAACC
>JAFNWZ010000298.1 GCA_017379255.1 Akkermansia sp.
AATCTTGCGGGTCTTGGGGTCGTTGGCAATTTCGTCAGATGTGCCTTCCTTGATGACCTTGCCTTCAAAGAGGATGTAGGCGCGGTCAACAATGCCCAGGGTTTCACGCACGTTGTGGTCGGTGATGAGGATGGAGAGACCGTCAGTCTCGCGCAGGGAAGCCACAATGTGCTGGATGTCCTGCACGGCAATGGGGTCTACGCCGGCGAAGGGTTCATCGAGCATGAGCAGCTTCGGGTTGGCTGCCAGGGCTCGGGCAATGGTGAGGCGGCGCTTCTCACCGCCGGAAAGCTGGATGGACTGGCTCTTGCGCAGGCGGGTGATGTTGAAACGCTCCAGCAGCTCGTCGCACTTGGCCTTCTTTTCCTTGCTGGTGAGGTCGGAGCGCGTTTCGAGAATGGCCATGAGGTTCTCATTGACCGTGAGCTTGCGGAAGATGGATTCTTCCTGCGGGAGGTAACCCATGCCCAGGCGGGCGCGCAGGTGCATGGGCAGGCCGGAGACATCCTTGCCGCAGAAGTCAACCGAGCCGGTATCCGGGCGCACCAGACCTGCCACCATGTAGAACGAGGTGGTTTTGCCTGCGCCGTTGGGGCCCAGCAGACCAACGATTTCGCCGGAGTGCACGGTGAAGTTCACGTTGCTCACAACCTGGCGCTCGCCGTAGGATTTGCAGAGGTCTGTAGCTTTGAGAAGAATTTCCATAATTACTTTTTGAAGGTGGGGTTGTTAATCTGCTGCTTGATGTTCGTGGCGCTCGTGGTGTGTTTCTCGCCGGTAATGCTGGCGTTGTTGCCGGCATCAATGCGGATGGCTGCGCCCTTGCCGCTGGCTGTGTGAGTGTTGTTGGCATCGGCCGGGGTGACCTTGCTGCCGCTGAGCACCTTCATGCCGGTGGTGTTATCCACGTCCAGGAAATCGCCGGTGGCGCGGAAAAGCCTGCCGGTGTTGTCCTTGCCTGCCACGGCTACATTTCCACTGGCGGTGGCGCGTACAAGACCACCCAGCATTTTGTCCTTGCCTTTCTGCTCGCTCATGAGCAGGCGTACCGGGCCGGTGCATTGCATCGAGCCTTTCTCGGTACGCACGGTACAGCCGGATTCTGTGCTGGCCTCGCGTATGCCGGTGTAGTTGAACCGCAGCCCGGTGAACTTCCCCTTGGCGGGGGCTGTGGCGCTTTCATCTGCCACCAGATAGGCCTGCAGCGGCCCGGTGGTGGTCAGAATGGCCTTGTCGGTCTGCAATCTGGTGGCACTGCCGGTCTCGAGCCGGTTTTCTGCACGCACCAGCATGACGTAGTCCTGGCATTCGGCCTTGGTTGTGCCTTCGTCGTTGAGGATTTCTGCGGAGAGGTGAGCGCCGTTCAGACGGATATCCCCATTGCTGCGCAGTTCCACTGTGGCGGCCTTTCCGGTAGCCGGCATGGCGGCCAGGCGGTTGCCGTTGTAGTGGGCCACCAGCTCGGTATCCGGTGCCCCGGTAAGCAGGGTTTCGCCGGTGGTGAGGTCTGTTTCCACCATCTGGGCCTGCAGCTCACCCAGGCATTTGCGCGTGCCGGGTTCATAACGGTGCGCCGTTACGTTGCCTTCAGCGCGGGCGCGGGCAATGTCTCCGTACTGGGTAATCGCCAGGTTCGGCATGCCGGGTTTTCTTTCCGGTACTGTTGCTCCTTCTTTGCGCACCAGTACGAGGTTAACCGGGCCGGTGCAGCTGAAATCGGCCTCATCATCTGCCAATGCAATGCCCTCAGCGGTGCTGATGGTGCCCAGGTCGGCGCGGAAAATGACATTGGCATTGGCCTTGAATGTGCCGCGGAGCGTGGTGCCGGGTGTGCTGCCTTGGCGGGTGTAGTGGCCGTTGATATCGCTGCCGCGCAGCTCAATGTCGCCGTTGGGCAGCAGGTGGATGCCATTGTTGGTGTTCACCTGGTACTGGTCATACACCAGCTTGCATGCTGTACCGATGAGGGCGCATTCGCCGCTCTGGCCGTTGTAGCTCAGTTCTTCGCCATGGACTTCGGCAGCCGGGGCGTTCTCACCAGCCTTCCGGGTGGCAATGACCTGCCCGCGGGCGGTGGCGGTGTCGATGCCGTCGAACCTCAACCCGGTGAACTGGCTCATGAAGCTGTTCTTTGCCGCCGGAGCCGGGGTGGCGGTGCGGAGCTTGATGCAGAGCATCTCGCTGCAGGTGAGTGTGCCGTCCGGGTGGGTCAGGGTGCTGCTGCCGGGGGCGTACAGTGTGCTGCTGGCGGCGTGGTAATAAATGGCGCCGCCGCGGGTGCAGAGCTCAGATGTAGCACCCTGCTTATCCATCATGGAGACGAGAATCTGGCTTCGATTATTTCATGCTCTTCCTACT
>JAFNWZ010000299.1 GCA_017379255.1 Akkermansia sp.
AACGACCCGCAGAAGGTGAACACCGAGATGATGCGCCTCTACCAGGAGTACGGCATTTCCCCCATGGGTGGCTGCCTGCCCATGCTGCTGCAGATGCCCATCTTCTTCTCCTTCTTCTATGTGCTGCAGACAGCAGCCGAATTCCGTGGCGAAGGCTTCATCGGCTGGGTGACCGACCTCTCCCAGATGGACACCGTGTTCTCCTTCCCCTTCATGGGCTATGAAGTGCCGGTGAACATCCTGCCCATCCTCATGGCGGTTTCCACCATTGTGCAGATGCACATGACCCCCGCCACGGGTGACGCCACGCAGGTGAAGATTATGCGCTGGATGCCGCTCATGTTCTTCCTGTTCTGCTACACCTACCCCAGCGCCCTGGGTCTGTACTGGACCACCAGTAACCTCATCTCCATTCTGCAGACCATCATCATCCGCCGCCTGCCGGCACCCCAGCTGGAAAAGGTGCAGAAGAAGAAAGGCGCCAAGAAGAGCTTCATGGAGCGCATGCTGGAACAGCAGGCCGCCCTGGAGCGCCAGCGCCAGGCCCAGCAAGGAAAATAACACCCCCATACACCACGCCCCGCAGCCTTCCCTGCGGGGCGTTTTCTCTTTCCTCATGAAAAAACTGTTTCTCATTTTGCTGACCAGCCTCGCCCTGGGTGCAGAGGAGATCACACTGGATACCCAATTCATCAGCTGGGATGGCAAGGCAGCCTCCCTCTACGCCACCCCGGGTCTTGCCTCTCACGCAGGCGGACTGGAACCCCACTGGCACCAGGAGGCCAATATCACCGTGCATGTAAAGGTGAGCGACCTGCTGGGGGCGGAGCAGATGGAACCGGGCACGCGCTACCGTGTGGACGAAATCTCCTGGGTCGGACATCCCTCCGGCTGGTTCATCGGCGGAGACCGCCGCGTGCGCCTTGCCAACGGGCGGGAATATGCCGACTTCCCTGGCATCGACCGCCAGAAAGACGGGAATCCGGGGGTGCGCCGGAAAGCAGATGCCGAAGGGCTGAGTATTACCCGCGATGACCAGCTGGAGCTCATTCTCCAATGGCGCAATCCCTCCCCCGGCGGCATCTACATGCGCTATTTCACCGCCGCAGATAACGCCCGGATCACCGGCACCGCCATGAACCTCACCCCGGATGGCAGACTGGCCGGCGGCATCGCCAGCGAGAACTATTACAACAAGAAATGGCGTTTCAACAGCCCTGCCATCCGCATCAAAGCCACCCGGCAGGAGGCTGGAGAACCGGTGTCGGGCATCCTCATCACCCTTGCAGAAGTGGGGGGATTCCTTCTTCTTCTCTTCCTTTATCTCAGGTCAAAACGCAAAAGAGCCTGAGGAAGTTCACGTTTTTCTGACATTGCGCGTGACGAATGGTTAGAGTTATGGTAAAATCGCGCGCGCATCCAGCATAAAGGCGATGACAACAACAGACTTTCTAGTAATCGGCAGCGGTGTGGCGGGACTGAGTTTTGCCCTGCGCGCCGCCGAATATGGCAAGGTAACGATTCTTTGCAAGAGCGACCCCCTGGTTTCGAGCTCAGCCAAGGCCCAGGGCGGCATTGCCGCGGTAATTGACAAGGACGACACCTTTGAGGAACATGTGGCAGATACGCTGGATGCCGGCGCCGGGCTGTGCGATGAAAAAGCCGTGCGCACCATCGTGGAGGAAGCCCCGGCAGCCATTGAGGAACTGCTCAACTGGGGCGTGGATTTCGACACCGAGAAAGATGGCGAGTTTGACCTGGGGCGCGAAGGTGGCCACGGCAAGCGCCGCATTCTGCATTCCAAGGACACCACGGGTCTGGAAATCAGCACCAAGCTGCTGCGCTGCGTTCAGCAGCACCCCAACATCAGCCTGCTGGACCACCGCATCGCCATTGACCTCATCACCACCGCCAAACTGGGCTGCGTAACCGAGGACCGCGTGCTGGGAGCCTATGTGCTCGACCCCGCCACCGGCGAGGTGGAGATTTTCCGCAGCGACCGGGTGATGCTGGCCACCGGCGGCACGGGGCGCGTGTACATGTACACCACCAACCCCTCCACCGCCACGGGTGACGGCGTGGCCATGGCCTGGCGCGCGGGTGCCAATGTCTCCAACCTGGAGTTCGTGCAGTTCCACCCCACCACGTTCTACAACCCCAAGAGCAGCGACCGTGACGGT
>JAFNWZ010000300.1 GCA_017379255.1 Akkermansia sp.
GCCTTCCTCAACGGCCATTCCTGGACTTCTGGTTGCGTTTCTGCTCCGCAGCAGCGCGTTCCTCGCGGGAAGCGCCCACAGGAAGACGGAACGACGGGGTCACAGGAACCTTCACACCGGCAGAGAGCTGGTGGGAAATCTTCGTAGTTAAATCCACCTTGTAGTTGTAATCACACGCACCAGCGGGCAGTTCCTCGCCACCGGCGCGCATGTGGATTTCCACGCGGCGGTTCAAGGCCTGCTGCTCCCGCGTGCCGTTTGTTGCAGCCAGGGGCATGGAGCTGCCGCAGGAGCGGATGTACACATGCTCGACGGGCACACCATTGCCAACCAGCCAGGAACGGACGGCGGCAGCGCGTTGCAAGCCCAGCAGCGCATTATAGGCAGACGAGCCAAGGCTATCCGTGTGGCCTTCAATCACAAAGTAAGTCTCCGGGTTCTTCTGAATCAGTGCTGCCAGCTGAAGCATCGTGATACGGGCCGAATTCTTGAGCTGGCACTCATTGAAACCGAACAGCACATCCGCCCCCAGACGGGCCACACCAGACTTTGCGCCCAGATGTTCCTCACCCATCAACTGCGCCAGGCTGCGCGTATCCCCCGGCAGCTTGGCATTGCCATCCTCCGCGGCGGCCTTGCGCAAATCCTGCTCCATGAGGGAGGAAGCATCCTCCAGCACCTCATGCTGGGCAGTAGCAGCGGCAACCACATCGTTACTGTTCACCGGGGTGGGTTCAGGAATCGCCAACGCATCATCGGTAAGATCCTGAGTCTTAAGAGAATTCAAATCCAGCTGCGCCGGGGGAACATCGCTGATGGGGGAAGCCTCCTCTGCGGCGTACACGGGCTCCGCCACATTCAGCTCCGTAGGGCCGGGCGCCATCACCAGTTCCGGCACTTCCACATCCAGAATGTCAATTTCCTCAGGTTCGTGGGCAATTTCCTCAATCTCGGCAGGCGGCTGTTCCTCAATCACCTGCTCCTGCACCTCCTCCAGCTTTTCCTCCTTGGGCGGTTCCTTTACCACCACGCGCACGATTTCGTTGATTTTCACCTCTTCCGGCACATCGGTCAGGCTCCCCAGTCCCAGCACAGAAAGAGACGGAAAATACATCCACAGCATGGCATGCACCACCACGGCGGCACTGGCAGCCCCCATGGCAATGGGAACCATATCACGCTGGCGGGTCAACTCATAGCCATTGCGGCGGCGGTTGCCTACGCGCTTCCCCGCTGGATATATATAATCTGGAATGTTCGAATCGTTCACCTTAAAATCAAAGCTTGATACCAGAAGCAGTTAAGTCCGGGCGGGCCGGGTCGTACACACGCGGCGCCTGCACCGCATTCACCACACATTCATCCATCCAGCGCACAATGGAGCTCATCGCGCTGTCTTCATCATTCAAAAGGCCAACCTGCACCGCCACACGATTCCGCCCCTTACCCATGGCAACCTCACGATGCGCGGCATCTGCGGCATCTTCCTGGGTACGCAGCGTCCACACATCGCGCTGGTCACTGGACAACCGGCGGTATATCGTCATGGCATCCTTGAAGTTACTCACGGGGCTATCCTGCGCCAGGTTCACCACCAGTACCGGCACATTGCGATCCAGACTGGCAGCGCGCTCCACCGGCGCCACATCAAAGCTCTCTATCCCCGCGGTGCGGCTGATGCGCTGGTCCATCAGCCACATCATCACCGGGCGGAACAGCCCTTCTGGCATGGTGCGCTCTACCGACTGGCGGAGGGACGCATACGCATCAATTGACACAAGGCCACGGATACGCGGTTCAATGGCAGCAGCCTGCAGCAGCAGGCTTGCGCCATACCCCTGCCCCACAGCGGCAAAGACAGGGGCGGCTTTCCCCGAGCGCTCCGCAATGGCATCCAGCAGCAAAGGCACATCCCGGCATTCCTTCAAACCGTGTGTGCAATACGGCCGGCGGTCATCTGCGCCGCGGGGTTCCCACAACACACAGGTGAGGCCCGCCGCCGTAAGCGATTCCGCCACCGGGAGAGCCGAGCGGATGCCATGGTCCCAGTCCACACACACGAGCACATAATCAATCTGCCCGAGCCGTTCCACCGGGTTATTCATCAAATCACCAATCACGCTCAGCTGGCGGGAGGACTCTTCACCATCTTTCACCGCTATCACCGCCTGCACATCTCCGCCATCCCATCCTTTGAACGAGAACGGCTCCATGCGCAACCCGGGAGACTTGCGAGGCACGCTGGTATACCCCTCATACGACTGATTCACCGGCTGCAACACCGGCTGCACCAAATCATTGATATAGAACCAGGAAGAAACACCGCCCCACACAGCTGCAACAAATGCAACACTCATCAGGACGCGTCTGGTTCTACCTACTCTCATAATAACGCGCACACTATACCAGAGCCACCCCGGTTGGGCAATGGCAAAATAAGGCATCGGTCAAGAAAACTTATGGAGGTTTTCTCTTACCATCCTGCTTTTTTTGAAAAAAAGAACGAATTATCACCAGTTTAGGGGTAGACGCAGCTCCATCCTTGGTGTAGAATATAGCTGTGAGCAGCAAATGGAAAGTGAAGGAACTTGTCGAATGTGAATCCACATTCAACGAAGCACGCAAACTTCCGGCATGGACGGTTGTGACCACCCAGACCCAGACCCGTGGCCGTGGGCGCTTCAACCGCGCC
>JAFNWZ010000301.1 GCA_017379255.1 Akkermansia sp.
ATTTACCCGGGGTTCCGCCGCTAACGCGGCTCCACCCCGCGCTACTTTATACCGCCCTGACGGGCTCAAAAATCCGCGCACTCCGCGCGCCAGAATAGACCGATAAATTACAATCTACGAAACTTTGGGACACATGTGGTTTCAAACGCGGGGTGTACACACAGTAACTCTATCCTACTACCAGCAGATTTGAAACACGCCTGTTTCCTGCTGCCACAATACCCGCTTGATTTTATGGTGCAGGGCAGTAGAATAAGGGGCAAACTTCATTATAAACGCAACTATGGCAAATATGCATCAGTTCCAGACGGAGGTCCGGCAGCTGCTGGACATTGTGATTCATGCATTTTACAGCGACCGCGAGGTCTTTGTGCGCGAGCTGGTTTCCAATGCTTCCGACGCATTGGAGAAACTGCGCCTCAAGCAGCTTACCCAGACTGATATCTACGAACCGGAGCGTGAGCTGCGCATCACCATTACCACCGATGAGGAAGCCGGCACGCTTACCATTGCCGATAGCGGTATCGGCATGACGCAGGAGGAAGTGGTGGAGTTCCTTGGCACGATTGCCCACTCCGGCACCAAGAAGTTCCTGGAGGCCATGAAGGAGACCAAGGGCGGCACGCAGGACCTCATCGGCCAGTTCGGTGTGGGCTTCTACAGCGTGTTCATGGCCGCGGACAAGGTGGAGGTGACCACCCGCTCCTGGCAGCCGGATGCCACCCCGGTGAAGTGGGTGAGCGATGGTCAGGAAGGATATGAACTGGCCGAAGCTGCCGCTGACGCTCCGCGCGGCACGAGCATCCTCATCCACCTGAAGGAGGATGCAAAGAACTTTGCCAAGGGTGACCACACGCGCTACATCCTTTCCAAGTACAGCAACTTCGTGGGCTTCCCCATTGATTTCAACGGCGAGCACCTCAACACGGTGCAGGCTATCTGGATGAAGAGCAAGAAGGACGTGAAGCCGGAGGAATACGAGGGCTTCTACCAGTTCATTGCCCACACAGAGAGCAAGCCGCTGAGCTACATGCATTTCAGTGCCGATGCCCCCATCGTGCTCAACTCCGTGCTCTTTGTGCCGGAGGAGAATCCGGAGGCCATGGGCTTCGGCCGTTGCGAGCCGATGGTGTCGCTCTACTGCCACAAGGTGCTCATTGACAGCAAGCCCGAGAAGCTGCTGCCGGAGTGGCTGCGTTTCCTGGCCGGTGTGGTGGACAGCGAAGACCTGCCGCTCAATATCTCCCGCGAGATGCTGCAGGACAACTCCCTGCTGCGCAAGGTGTCCGGTATCATCACCAAGCGTTTTATCAAGCATCTGGAAGGCGTGGCTAAGAATGAGACCGAAACCTACGAGAAATTCTGGCGCACCTTCTCCCGCTATATCAAGGAAGGCGTCGTGACCAGTTGGGAACACAAGGATGCCCTGGGCAAGCTGCTGCGCTTTGAATCCACCTTCACCGAGCCCGGCAAGCTCACCAGCTTCGAGGACTATGTGTCCCGCATGAAGGAGAACCAGAAAGATATCTACGTTCTCTACGGTGCCAGCCGCAGCCAGCTGGAGAATTCGCCCTATCTGGATGCGCTGAAGGCCCGCGGTTTCGAGGTGGGCTTCTTCACCGAAGGCGGCGACCAGTTCGTGGTGGAAAGCCTCATGAAGTTCGGAGAGAAGGAAATCAAGTCCATCGACCGTGCCGGGTTGGAACTGCCCCCGCTGGAAGCCCAGCCCGACCAGCCCGGTCTGGATGAGGCGGAAGCCGAGGGACTGACCACCTGGGTGAGCGAGACATTCAAGGAGCGTTTCTCCAAGGTAAGCACCAGCGACCGCGTGACCAGCGCCCCGGCCATTGCCCTGCAGGGTGAAGGGGATATTTCTCCGGAAATCAAGGCCTATCTCCGTGCCATGGGGCAGGAAATCCCCGAAACGCACCCGGATATTGCCTTCAACCCGCACAACCCGATTGTGATGAAGCTGGCCGAGCTGCGCACGCAGGATGAAGCCCTCGCAACGCTGCTTGCTGACCAGCTTATCAACACTGCGCTGCTGCGCGCCGGCATGCTCGATGACCCCGCCAAGCTGGCGGATAATTCCCAGACCCTGCTGGAGAAGCTGTTGAACAAGTAAGGCCCAGGTGCATTAAGCATACATCTGACCCCGCTGCGCTTCCATGGTGCAGCGGGGCGGTTCTTTACAGCACCAGCGCCATAATCAGCATGCCGGTGGCCACGCCGTATATGCTCAGGTGGTGGTGTCCCCAGCGTTCGGCCATGGGCAGCAGTTCATCAAAGGAGATATAGACCATGATGCCCGCCACCACGGCAAAGAGAACGGCCAGCAGCGCCGGACTCAGGAAGGGGAGCAGAATCAGCATGCCGACCAGGGCTCCCAGAGGCTCTGCCAGCCCGGAAAGCAGCGCCCAGCCAAATGCCTTGCGGCGGTTGCCGGTGCCGTAGAGCAGGGGCAGCGCCACCGCTATGCCTTCCGGTACGTTGTGGATAGCCACAGCCAGGGCGACTGAGGTGGCAATGCCCGTGTTGTCAAAGGCAGAGGCAACCGTGGCTATGCCTTCCGGAAAGTTATGGATGGCAATGGCCAGGGTAAAGAGCAGGGCTGAGCGTCGCAGTTTGGCATTGCCGGCAAACTCACCTGTGGCTTTCACGCAATCCATGCAGCCCGGGTCGGGGATTTCGTGCGGGTTTTCGTCTTCGGGAATCAGACGGTCAATGAGGCAGGCCAGCGCCATACCGCCGAAGAAAGCCAGTGTAGTGCCCCATTTGGCGTTTTCTGCCAGCATCCCGCTGGCCGCGGGCATGAGCTCCATGAAGGAAATATATACCATGACCCCGGCGCTTGCGCCCAGGGCAAAGGTGAGCATGCGGGTATCTGTGCGCCTGACAAAAAGTGCCAGTGCCGCGCCGATTCCCGTGCTCAGACCCGCCAGCAGGGAAAGCCCCCCGCCCAGCAGCAGATTCTCCTGTATCCCTGTCAGCATGCGCGCAGTTTACTCCTGCCTCGTGCTGCTGTCAATTGGAAATTAGAATTATTATTGATTTTCAGTGAGATAATTCTGATCACATGTGTCCCAAAGTTTCGTAGATTGTAATTTATCGGTGAGCGTAGCGAGCGGAATTCATAGCCCACGGTAGTGGGCGACAGATGTTAGGCAGGTGCAAGCGTGCGTTAGCACGCGCAGCGCCTGCTCCAACAAAAAACAAATCAAAACCCGTGATAACGGGTGACAGAAAGTGATGCTTTATGTTGATGCTTAGCTTTATGCCAACCACTCACTGCGTTCGGGGTTTAGGTTGTTTTATTGTTTAACCCGGGGTTCTGCGACTTCGTCGCTCCACCCCGCGCTAAAGGCTGCCGTCCTACGGGACTCCAAATTTCGCTCGCTACGCTCGCCAATAAATTACAATCTTTAGCAGCGTATTGTTAATTAGCTGTGCTACAAGAATTTGAAAGCAATCCTAATGAAACGTTGGGACACATGTGAATTCTGATAAGCAGCCAACATTTATGCTCGCCATGCCCCGGGAAAGGTGGTAGAGTAGGTGTCAAACCGTCATGAGTGATTCTACTTACATCTATGATAATGTTGGCGAGTACCTGAAGCTGGGCAAAACCATCTACAGTCCCACCATGTACCTGGGGCCGGGGCTTCAGCCGTACTGGTTGAAGGCTGGTGCGTATGAACCAGTGGCAGAGACAGCCGGTGTGCTGACTGCCGATGATACCCAGAAGCTGGTGGAAAGCTGCACCACCCCGGAGCAGCGCGCTACCCTGGCAGAAAAAGGGGTGGTTGATTTCATTGCCGATGGGCCTTGCAGCAAGTACCACGCCTATATCTATGCGCAGGCAGAAGGCCCCCTGGTGATTCTGGTGACGCTGCATGTGGATGACTACCTGCAGCAGGGTATTGATGCCAAGTGCTCCGATATCCATCTGCCGTCTGCCGTGCCGCCCTCGTGGCGTCGTTTCGGCTCGCTGCTGCCCATGTGGGAGGGAGCTCCCGCCTTTACTAAGGAAGACTGCCACGCCCTGGTGGACAGCTTCTTGGGTGAAAAGGAATGGGCCCGCCTCAAGGAAATCGGCGATGTGGACTTTGCCTACCAGAACGAGCGCGGCCGTTACCGCGCCTCCGTTGTGTCCCAGCGCCTGGGCTATGATATCTGCTACCGCATCATCAACAGCCGCGTGTTCTCGATGAAGGAAATCAACCTGCCCACCGAATACGTGGAACCGCTCACCCGCTTTACCAACGGCCTTATCCTCGTGACGGGTGCCGTGGGCTCGGGCAAATCCACCACGCTGGCCTCCATCATCGACTTCATTAACAGCGACCGCCACGACCACATCATCACCATGGAAGACCCCATCGAAACGGTGTTTGAATGCAAGGGCTGCCATGTGAACCAGCGCGAGGTGCACTCCCACACCGAATCCTTTGCCCGCGCCCTGCGCGCCGCCCTCCGCGAAGACCCGGATGTCATCATGGTGGGTGAAATGCGCAACCTGGAAACCATCTCGCTGGCCCTCTCCGCCGCAGAAACGGGTCACCTGGTGCTGGGCACGCTGCACACCGGTTCTGCCGCCCGCACCATTGACCGTATTCTGGATGCATTCCCCGTGGAGGAACAGGACCACATCCGCGTGATGGTGTCCGAATCCCTGCGCGGCGTGTTCTCCCAGCAGCTTGTGCCCCGCAAGGACGGCAAGGGCCGCGTGATGGCGCTGGAACTGCTGGTCAACAACGCCGCCGTGGCCAACTGTATCCGCGAAGGCAAGACCTTCATGATTCCCGGCCTGATTCAGACCGGCAAGAACCTGGGTATGCGCCTGATGGATGACTCCCTGCAGCAGTTGTACAAGGATGGCATCATCTCCGCAGAAGAATGCCGCGGCCGCGCCACGGACCAGGTGATGATGGAGAAATTCCTCAAGGAAAACCCCGAGCCCGCCGCCCCTGCACAAGCCTGAAAAGAATAAATCCCTAACCCGTTTTTCCCTGAAATGAATAACAAGATTGATGAATTTTTCCAGGCTCTGGTAGACCAGGGCGGTTCTGACCTCCACCTCTCTGAGGGCGAACCCCCGAAGGTGCGCGTGCATGGCGATGTGACCGCCATCCGTGAAGCACCGCTCACCCACGAGGAGATGATTGAGCTCATGGAACCCATCTGCCCGCCCAAACTCTGGAAGGAATTCTGCGAGATTGGTGATGCGGACTTCGCGTATGAGATGAACGAGAAATCCCGTTTCCGCTGCAACTACATGAAGCAGCAGCGCGGGTATTGCTGCGTGTTCCGTCTCATTCCCACCAAGATCCTGACCCTGGAGCAGCTTAACGTGCCGGAGCAGATCAAGCGCTTTGGCGAAATGCGCTCCGGTCTGGTGCTGGTCACCGGCCCCACCGGTTCCGGTAAATCCACCACGCTGGCTGCACTTATCGACTACATCAACACCAACTTCTCCCGCCACATCATCACGGTGGAAGAACCCATCGAATTCGTGCATCCCAGCAAGAAGAGCATCATCACCCAGCGCGAAGTGCCCAACAACTGCCCCTCTTTCGCTGATGGTCTGCGTGCTTCTCTGCGCGAGGATACCGACATCGTGCTCGTGGGTGAAATGCGCGACCTCGAAACCATCTCGCTGGCACTTACCGCAGCCGAAACCGGCCTGCTCGTGTTCGGCACTCTGCACACCAACAACGCCCGTAAGACCGTGGACCGTATCATCGATGTGTTCCCGGCCGAGCAGCAGTCCCAGGCCCGCACCATGCTGGCCGGTTCGCTCCGCGGCGTGGTGGCCCAGCTGCTCATGAAGCGCTGCGACAAGCCCGGCCGCGTGGCCGTGAACGAAATCCTCTTTGCCACCCCGGCAGTGAGCGCCATCATCCGCGAAGGCGCCACCCAGAAACTGGCCGACGTCATCGTGGGCGGCAAGGCCATGGGCATGCAGTTCATGGATGACGCCATCTGGCAGAAGCTCCAGCAGGGCATGGTCACCCCCGAGGAAGCCTACATGAAAGCCATCGACAAGGCCCGCTTCAAGAACTTCCTGCCCAAGGGCATGGAAACCATCGCCAACGCAGGTGGAGCTTAAAGTCATTTTTTGCCTCTGCGCATCAACCGCACACCGGAGAGCAAGCTCTCCGGTGTGTTTCCTTTCCTCTCGCAGACGCCGTCTGCGAAATTCTCTCCTCGGCAGAGGAAATTATCTCCGCGAAGCAGAAATTCTCTCGCCGCCAGGCGAAATTCACTCCGCCCCCTCCGGGCGGATGATAGACAAGTGAAAACACGCTGCGCGCGAGAGAAAGGTGAAAACAGGCTTTGCCTGAGTGAAAACCCGCGCCTGTGGGCGCGGGAGAGGTGATACAGGAGGACTCGCAGAGTCCACGGAACTTAACACATTCAAATTCCACTTCAGGCAGCCCAGAACCGGGCCGCCCTTTGCACCCCGCGCTGGTCCACATAGCGCGTTCTCAGCAGCGTGGCATCGCGATGCCCGATTTCCACCTGCAGCTCCGCGTAGCTGCGGAAGTGGCTCAGGTGGTAGCTCGCAAAGGTATGCCGCAGCACATCCTGCGGCCATTTCCTGCCGCCTCCCCAGCCGGAGGCGCGGCGCAGCTCGCGCCAGTGGTGCAGCCAGTTGCGCGGGCAAATCAACCCATTATCTTCTCCTTTCCTTTTTCGCAGAATCCGCAGTAGCGGCTTGTGAATCGTCACCCGCCGCGCGCCACCGGTCTTGCTGTGCTGCGGCAGAATATAGATAGCCTGCGCCTGTAAATCCACCTGCGCCCATGTGAGCCGCGCCACCTCATGCGGTCGGATGCCGGCGTAGAGCATCATCCCCACCGCCGCCGCGCAGCTGCCACCCTGGTAGTCCTCTGCCGTTGTGGTAAGCTGCCCAATCTCCTGCGGCGTCAGAACCGGCACGGGGTGCTCCACCACCCGCGGTGCTTCCACCTTAGAAACAGGGTTCGCATCGCACCAGCCCCGCTTCACCGCAGTGCCGAATACCCCGCTCAGGATTAAGCGTGCCTTCTGCCGCTGCCGGGGCGTATCAAACGCCGTTTCAATGTACTCCGCGCACTCCTGAGGAGTGATGCTGCGCACTTTCCTCTTCGCCAGTCCCTTGCATCGCAGAATGAATCGCCGCGTGAAGTATCGGAAATCATAGACCGTTCGGATTCGCCTGTCCTTCCGCGCCTCCAGCGCTACATCCACCGCCTGCTCAAAGCTCACCGTTCGCTCTTGTTGTTTGAGAGCTTCTGCTCCTGCGGCAATGCACCGCTTTGCGCGTTTGATGCTGCCCCTATTGGCCTCTAAGATTTCTTTCGCGATTATTGCTGCTTCGAGTACGGGAACTCCCGTGGCGCTCAGAATCGCCAGAGCGGCTTGATCGTCGGTATGCTGTGTTGGTTTCATGTTTTATCGCTTTTGAAATTCGTAAGTCAAGCACAAAAACTGTTTTAATCTGAGAAAATTGTGAAATACATAATCTCATTTCATGTAACGGTGTTTCCAGAGTGGATATTCTGGTATCATCAGAAGAACAGACAATTAGTCTATACAGCTTTACGAATTTCAAAAGCGTATAATTCCGGAAATTCATCATTCTATTATGAAACTTCATCTCCCCAAATCATTGTTGGCTACAGTTTTAGCTGTATTATGTGTGTCCTCGTTACAAGCTGAAGAGTATACCGGTTCTGTAGGTGGGGATGGGGTGACATTGGATCGCTTTACTAATTTATCAGGAGGCTATATTCTGAATGTATCTTATTTATTGGATTTCACGGACTGCGATGGTTTTACTATAGCTGATAACACTACGTCAGGAGGTCTCAGAACGAGTTCTGATATTTTGATAAGTGCATGTGGTGATGTTGTCATCCGGAATAACGATAGCGTAGAAGGTCTACGAAGCGGTATACTTGAAGCTGAGAATATAATTATTACAGGAAACGATAGTGTAACATTCAGCGAAAATGATAAGGATACGATGTATTACCAAGGAC
>JAFNWZ010000302.1 GCA_017379255.1 Akkermansia sp.
ACTACAGCACTTGATGTTACAATTCAAGCACAAATATTAGAATTAATTAATGAGTTAAAAGATAGATTAAATACTGCTGTAATATTAATTACTCATGATTTTGGAGTAGTTGCTGGTATGGCACGAATACGGCAAGGTGATTCTGCCCTTGACCGTGCTGAAACGTTTTGATGATGCTCTGAAATCCACCAAGGCAGCCGTTGTAGAGATGGCAAAGAAGCTGGATGCCCAGCACATCGAAGGAGCAGCTCGTGACGGAATCCTGTGCAGAACATCCGGTTATGATTTCTACAACACCAGCCATTTCGATTTTGCCAAACTGATTGCAGACCCTGATAATGTGGAGAGCAACTTCGATGCCTATCTGAAAGGCTTCTCCTCCAACATCAAGGACATCATTGAAAACTTTGACTTTGCCAGTACCGTCAACCTGATGGTCAAGGGTGGCGTCCTCTTCCTGACCTTGCAGGAGTTCAACTCTGCCAAGGCCGATATGTCCCCGGAGAAAATCACCTCCGCCGATATGGGCTACATCTTCGAAGAGCTCATCCGAAAGTTCTCCGAATCCTATGATGAACAGGCGGGTGCTCACTTCACCAGCCGCGATATCATCTACCTCATGGCCGAGCTGCTGGTGGCTCCCGAAAAGCCCGGAATCATGGCTGAGGGCTGTACCAAGACGGCTTATGACATGGCCATGGGTACCTCCCAGATGCTCGGCTGTCTGACCGAGCGTCTGCAATCCATCAGCCATGAAGCCGCTCTTACCTGTTTCGGCCAGGAGTTCAACCCGGAAACCTACGCTATCGCCAAGGCCGATATGCTTATCAAAGGCGGTAACGCTTCCGGCATGAAGTTCGGCGACACACTGAGCGAGGATGCTTTCTCCGGCTATGAGTTTGACTACATCATCTCCAACCCGCCGTTCGGCATTGACTGGAAACGCGAAAAGTCTCAGGTCGAGAACGAAGCCAAGCAAGGATATGACGGGCGCTTCGGCCCCGGGCTGCCCGCTATTTCAGATGGTCAGCTGCTCTTCATGCTCAACGGCGTGAAGAAGATGAAGGAAGGCTCCGGCAGAATGGCTATCATTCAGAACGGCTCCTCCCTGTTTACGGGAGATGCTGGCTCCGGTGCTTCCGAGATTCGCCGCTATATCATCGAGGGTGACATGGTGGAGGCTATCATCCAGCTGCCCACCGACCTGTTCTATAACACCGGCATTTCCACCTACATCTGGCTACTGAGCAAGGGTAAGCCCATGCACCGCAGCGGTAAGGTTCAGTTGATTGACGCCAGCAAGTGCTATACCAAACGCCGTAAGAACATCGGCTCCAAGCGCGTGGATCTGGATGATGCCTGTATCAACCTCATCCTCCGCGCCTACGAGGAATTCACGGATGAGATCTACGAGGAAGGCGGTCTGGTGGTAGAATCCAAGGTCTTTGATAACAGCTACTTTGGTTTCACCAAGGTTACAGTCGAAACCGCACAGGTGGATGACTCCGGCAAGCCGCTGTTGAAGCGTGGCAGGAAGCAGCCGCTCAAGGGCGCTTCCGATACGGAGATTATCCCCCTGTCCGAGAATATCGAGGCGTACATGGCAAAGAATGTGCTGCCCTATAACTCGCACGCCTACATCGACCCGGCAAAGGACAAAATCGGCTACGAAGTCCCCTTCACCCGCCTGTTCTATAAGTTCGTAGCCCCGCCGTCTTCCGATTCCATTTTTGAGGAAATCAAGGCGCTGGAAGCAGAGGAAACTAAGCTGATGAAGGAGTTGTTCGGCCATGCGTAAGATGAAAGACAGCGGGGTGGAGTGGATTGGGGAGATTCCTGAAGGTTGGACGATTGAACGTTTGCAGTGGCATGTCTCAGAAATTAAGGAATCAAATAAACCTGAGAAAACAAGGCAAGTATTGTCGTTAACCAATAAACGAGGCGTTATTCCATACGAAGAAAAAGGAGCCCAAGGTAATGTAGCAAAAGAGGATTACTCTCAATATAAATTAGCGTATCCAGGAACTATTGTTGCCAACAGCATGAACATTCTAATCGGGTCTGTTGGGCGATGTGATTATTTTGGATGCGTTAGTCCTGTTTATTATGTGTATAAACCAAATGAAGGTGAAAATCTTGCTTTCATAGATTATATATTCCAGATGGAGCAGTTTCAAAAGGAGCTGCGTCGCTATGCTAACGGCATCTTAGAAATTCGATTAAGAGTACCCTCTGATGGAATCCTAAAAAGAGAAATTGCATTTCCTACAAAAGAAGCGCAAGAGAAAATTGTACATTGCCTCAATCAGAAGTGCACTCAAATCGACACCCTCATCCAGAACGTCCAGACGCAGATTGAAAAGCTGAAGGCCTACAAGCAGAGCTTGATTACCGAGGTTGTCACCAAAGGGCTTGATCCCACCGTACCGATGAAGGATAGCGGCGTTGACTGGATTGGGGAGATTCCTGAGCATTGGAGCAAATTGCCAGTAAAATACATAGGGACTACCCAAAATGGTATTTCTAAGGGAGGAGAATATTTCGGGAGTGGACATCCTTTTGTCAGCTATGGAGATGTGTATAAGAACATGGAACTTCCTCGTTCTGTTGCAGGCCTTGTAGAATCAACAGAAGCAGAACGTGAAAATTATTCAGTAAAAACAGGCGATATCTTTTTTACTCGCACCTCCGAAACAATCGATGAGGTGGGATTTTCTTCCGTGTGTACAGAAACAATCCAAAATGCCACTTTTGCTGGCTTTTTAATCAGATTGCGACCATTCAATGATGTTTTGACTTCCCTATATGCAAAATATTACTTCCGTGGGAATCATATTCGCCGCTATCTTGTTAAGGAAATGAATCTTGTCACGCGGGCCAGTCTTGGACAAGGTCTACTTAAGGCGATGCCTGTACTGCTTCCACCGCCGGATGAGCAGATAGTTATTGCTGAGTATTTAAGGCTCAAATGCTCTCAAATCGATCGTCTCATCTCTATTAAACAGGAAAAAATCGAGAAACTGGAACAGTACAAGCGTTCCCTCATTTATGAATACGTCACCGGGAAGAAGGAGGTAGTATAATGGACAAAAGCGAAAAACGATTTGAGCGGGATATAGAATCCTTTTTAATCTCCCCGGCAGGCGGCTACACCCAATTCAAGGGGCAGGATGCGGCGGGCAACTGGGTGTGCACCCGGGAACACGATGTGGCCAGGTGCATCTACATGGATGTGCTCTGCGAGTTCATCGCCAAGACCCAGCCCAGGGAATGGGCCAAGTACACCAAATACTACGGCGCCGCAGCAGCGGATAAACTGTACCACCGGCTGGAGACCACCATCTCGAACCAGGGCGTGCTGTTCGTACTCCGCAACGGCATTGAAGACATGGGCTGCAAGCTGAAGGTGTGCTACTTCCAGCCGGAGTCCGATTTGAACCCTGTAGATGCCGAGCGCTACGCCGCCAACATACTCGGCTGTACACGCCAGTTCCGCTACTCCACGGGCAACACCAATACCATCGACATGGTATTATCCGTCAACGGCATCCCTGTGGTGGCGCTGGAGCTGAAAAACCAGCTGACCGGGCAGAACTATGTATGCGCCATCAACCAGTACAAGGAAGACCGCAGCTCCAGGGAGTTTGCCTTCCGCCTGAATCACCGTTTCCTGGTCTACTTCGCGGTGGATCTTTACGAAGCATGGATGACCACACAGCTGGCAGACGGCAAGACGCGTTTCCTGCCCTTTAACCAGGGCACCAACGGTGCTGGTGTGACCGGCGGCGCAGGCAACCCGGAAAACCCGGACGGCTACGCTACAAGCTATCTGTGGGAAGAAGTGCTCCAGCGAGACAGCCTGCTCGACCTCCTCCATCGCTTCATTTCCTTTGTGAAAGAAAAGGAGGAAGTGGTGGGCAAGAACGGAGTCAGCAAGACTGTGACCAGGGAAAAGATGATTTTCCCGCGCTACCACCAGTACGATGTGGTGCGTAAGATTATGGCCGATGTGCGCCTGAACGGAGTGGGCACCAACTATCTGATTCAGCATTCTGCCGGCTCAGGCAAGTCCAATTCCATTGCATGGATTGCGTACCGGCTGGCCTCTGTGCATAATGCGCAGAACAAGGGCTTGTTCCATTCCGTCATTGTTGTCACCAACCGCGTGGTGCTGGATGGCCAGCTTCAGGACACCATCAACAGCTTTGAGCACAAGGCCGGGCTGGTGGAGGCTATTGACGACAAGAAGAACTCCCGCAACCTGGCCGATGCTATCAACGACCAGAAGCGCATTATCATCTGTACTATCCAGAAGTTCCTCTTTGCCAAGAAGGATATGGAGAAGTTCCGAGGGCGCAGATTCGCCATCATTATCGACGAGGCGCACCAGGGGCAGAACGGTGAAAGCGCCAAATCGCTTCGCCGCAGTCTGATTGATATTGGCGTAGCGGTTAAGGAATATGCCGGGGATGCCGGAATTGAGGAGGAAGAAGTAGATCTGACAGACGAATACATCAACGCCGTTATCGGTCAGGGCAGACACGATAACCAGTCATTCTTCGCATTCACCGCCACCCCGAAAGCGCAGACGCTGGAATCCTTTGGCACCGTCGTCGGCAGTACCCCGGAGGGAGAGCCTGTCAAGGCGCCGTTCCATGTGTACTCCATGCGACAGGCCATTGAGGAAGGCTACATTCAGGACGTCCTGTCCAACTATGTGACGGTAAAGGAGGCGTTCAAGCTGGTCCGTGTATCCGAGGACAATCCGGAGCTCATCGAAGGCCAGGCAGCACGCGCGCTGTTCAAATACTACAAGCAGCACGGTTATACGATTGCCCAGAAAACGGAAATGATCATGACCAATTTCCTGGAGAACTGCCGCTACCAGATTAACGGCAAGGGCAAGGCAATGGTCGTGGCCGACAGCCGAGCCAACGCTGTGCGTTATTACCTCGCTATCAAGAAGTATATCGGGGAGCACGCCGAACAATGTGCGGGGTGCGGGGTCATGATTGCGTTCTCCGGGGAAGTGAAGCTCGATGACTATCCCGGCGACAAACCGTTCACCGAGGCCTCCATGAATCTGGACGAGGACGGCAAGTACATCACCACCGATAAGAAGTTCCGCAAGGCTTTCCACAGCAGCCAGTACAATATTCTGGTTGTTGCCAACAAGTACCAGACCGGCTTTGACGAACCGCTGCTCCACACCATGTATGTGGACAAGAAGTTGCACGACGTGACCGCCGTGCAGACCCTCTCCCGCCTGAACAGAACGACCGCAGGCAAGAACAGCACCTTTGTGATGGACTTTGAGAACACCGGGCAGGATATCAAAGACGCATTCCTGCCGTATTACGAAACCACCACGATGGAAGGCAGCACGGATGTGAACCAGGTCTACGACCTGCGCAATAAGATTCGGGATCTTATGCTCTACAACTTCGATGATGTAGAGACCTTCAACAAATACATGAAGACACAATCGGGCAAGGAGCAGGATGCCGTCGCTCTTGGCAAGCTGTCAGGCATGTTCCGTCCCGTGATTGCCCGCTACATGGAATTGGGGCCGGATGAACGATATGCCGCACGCGACTATGTGAAAAAGTTCAATAAGGCATACGCCTTTGTCACACAGCTGGTGCGGCTCCACGATAGGGACCTGTTCCATGAATACCAGTACACGCTGCATCTCGTCCGCCTCCTGCCCAAGGTAGATAATGAGACGAACGGCAACATCGAGGACAAGATCAAGCTGGAATACGCCTCGCTTACAGAAAGTTTCCGGGGCGCAATCATGCTGGACGAAAAGCCCCCCGTATTCAAGCCTGCCGGCCAGACACCGCCAAAGGTACCAGTCAAAAAGAAAGACACGCTCCAGAGCATCATTGATAAGGTGAATGAACGCTTCTGCGGTAATTTCACCGATGCCGACCGGGTCATCATCGAGGGTATCTACCAGATGTTCATGAAGGACAACGACGTCAAGCGCTTCCGCAAATACGCCAAGGACAACAGCACCGAGATGTTTGTACGCGGTCTGTTCCCGGACAAGTTCCGCGCCATCGTTACCCAGTGTTTCCTGGAAAACAAGACATCGTTCGATAAGCTGTTCAGCGACCCAGACTTCTATCAGAAAGTACAGGAAGCCATGGCGCAGGAGCTATACAAAGCATTGCGGAAGGATTGAATTCCCCGCCCTTCCGAATCTCTTGCTCACTCACCTAATCCTCAGATTCGGCGAGCTGCGTTTTCCATGCCTATGAGCAAGTTCTTTTGCAATATATTGCCCTAGCGTCCTGAATTTCTCCCAGCATGTGAAATCAAAAAGCCCGGCGCTTGCCGGGCTTTTATTTTTTATGGAGGGGAGTTTCCTTTAGTCTTCGTCCTTCTGGGGGGCGAGCCAGCGCATGAAGAGGCGGCTGGTGGCCGGAATGACGAGGAGGTTCAGAATGGTGGCGGAAACGAGGCCGCCGAACTGCACGATGGCCAGCGGGGCAAGCAGCTCACCGCCGGGCTGGTCCTTGGCCCAGACGAGGGGGAGCAGGCCCAGGATGGTGGTGAGCGATGTCATCATGATGGGAATGACGCGCTCAGTGGAACCGTTACGGATGGCATCGAGGGTACTCATGCCCTGCTCCTCCAGCACGCGGTAGCGGTTGAGCAGGATGAGGCCGGAGCGGATAGCAAAGCCCACCACAGTGACGAAGCCCACGATGGAGCTCACGGAGAGGATGGGGGGGATGTAGGTCTCACCGCTGAGCACGGATTTCACTGTATCGGGCGAGGCAAGGAACACAGCCACAATGCCACCCACCAGGCAGAGCGGGATGTTGATGAGCGTGACGAGAGCGCGGCGCACGCTGCCCAGCGAACTGGAGAGCAGCAGCACGATGAGCACGCACACGATGCCGCCCAGAATGTACAGGCGGCGGCCTGCTTCCTCACGGCTCTTGATGGTGCCGGCGTAATCTACGGAGCAACCCATGGCGTTCATCACCGGGTCAAGCTTCTCGCGGCAGGCATCTGCCAGGTCACCCAGGTTGGAATCAATGCTGGGGTTGCAGGAAATCATGGCCTTGCGGCGGGTGTTATCGCGCAGAATCAGGTTGGTGGTTTCGGCGCGGTACACATGCGCCGCATCGGCCAGACGCAGCATCCTGCCGCCGGGGGCTACAAGCTGCAGGTTGCTCACGTCATCCATGCTCATACGCAGTTCAGGAGCAAGGCGCAGCATGATATTCCAATGGTCCAGGTTCCTGATAATTTCACCAGCCTTGTAGCCCTGCATAGCGGTGGACACCTGCTCTGCTGCATCGGCCACGGTGAGGCCATAGGTGGCCAGCACCTCGCGGTTGTAATCCACGCAGATGGTATCGACCATCACCTCACGGTTGGCGCGGGCATCTGCCACCTGCGGCAGAGTGCTCAGGATTTCCGCGGCCTTCTTGGCGGCATCGCGAATCTGCGGCAGTTCCGAGCCGTAGATATTGATGGCGATTTCCGAGTTAGAACCGGAAAGGGCTGAGGAAATGCGGTGCGCCAGCGGATAACCAATCATGCCGCCCATGCCGGGCATACCGGAAATCACCTTGCGGATATCCTCGCGTATCTTGCGCTGGTCAAAATCCAGGTCTACACGCACCACCAGCTCGGAGGCACTCACCGGCTCCGCGTGTTCATCGTTCTCGGCGCGGCCAGTGCGCTGGGTCACGGTCTTGACGCCCTCAATCTTTTCCAGCTCCGCCATCACCTGACGCGACACGCGCTCGGTCTCGGCCAGTGAGGTGCCGGGCACGGCATTCACAAACACCGTGTAGCAGTCCTCATTAAAGGGCGGCAGGAAGCTGGTGCCGTAGGTGCTGCCCAGCCAGAGAGCCCCGCCGGTGATGGCCATGAGCGTACCGAACACGATAGCAGAGCGGCGCAGGCAGAACTCCAGCACCGGGGCATACAGACGCTTGATAAGGCGCGCCGTGGCAGAATCGCCGTCGTTGCGGGTATTTTTCGGTGCTTTGAACCACATGTAGCAGAGCACCGGCACAAGCGTAAGAGCCACCAGCAGGGAAGCGGCCAGCGCCAGCATGTACGAGATACCCAGAGGACGGTAGAACTGCCCCTCCAGGCCGCTCAGGAAGAGTACAGGAGCAAACACGAGCAGAATGATGACCGTGGAATAGGAAATGGAGGTCACAATCTCACCCTTGGCCTCCATGAGCACCGCGTAGCGGCTGCGGCGCTGCTCCGGCGGCAGGGCGGCATTGCGCGTGAGGTTGCGCCAGGCCACTTCCACAAAGACGATGGCGTTGTCCACCACATCTCCCACAGCCACAGCCAGACCACCCAGGGTCATGATGTTTACCGCAAGGCCGAACATGGGGAAACAGGCCATGCCCAGCATCACGGAAAGCGGCATGGTGAGGAGCGTGATAATGGCCGTACGCAGGTTCAGCAGGGTGAGCACAATCACGAGCATCACCACAATACCGGCAATGAGGAGCGTCTCCTTGCCGTTTTCCAGGGAAAGGTTGATGAAGTCTGCCTGGCGATAAGCATCCGCGCGCAGCTTGATATTGCTCGGCAGGCGGCTCTGGGCAAATTCCTTCACAGCGGCATCCACCTGCTGAGTGAGCGCCAGTGTGTTGGCGCCCGGCACTTTCTGCACCGAAAGCACCACGCATTCGCGCCCGGCAAAACCGGCATTGCCGCGGCGGGGCGCGCCGTCAATCTTCACCTCTGCCACATCCTCCACGCGAAGCACGCCGCTGGGGTGGGCGGGCACGAGCGCACGCTTGATTTCCTCCGGGGTAAAGGCACGGGATGCCTGCTGCACCGGCAGCTCCAGACCGGCCACATCCTCGATGTAACCAGCAGGCACCGTGCTCTGCGCATTCTCCACGCTTTCCTTGAGGTCTTTGAGGGTGATACCCGCCTGGCGCATCTTCTCGGGATCGTAGAGCACCTGGTACTCGGGCATGCGGCCGCCCAGCACCGTGACCTGCCCCACACCGGGAATGGAAAGCAGGCGGTTGCGCAGCTCGAACTGCCCCACGCGGCGCACCTCCAGCGGGTCGGCCGTTTCATCGCCCAGCAGCGCAATGAGCATAATCTCACCCGTCACCGAAACAATCGGTGCCATCTCCATTTCCACATGCTCCGGCAGGTTCTCGCGCACGGTGGAAAGGCGCTCCGACACAATCTGGCGCGCCAGATAAATATCCGTATCCCAGTCGAAATCCACCCAGACAAAGGAGAGGCCGCTGCCGCTGGAGCTGCGCACCTGCTGCACGCCGGGCGTGCCGGAAAGTGCGGATTCCAGGGGAATGGAGACATACTGCTCCACCTCCTCGGCGGTGAGGCCGCCAGCCTCGGTCTGAATAGTCACACGCGGCACATACAACTCCGGGAACACATCCACAGGGGTGCGCATGATGCCCACCACACTGAGCGCCGCCAGCACCAAGGTGATGATAATCACCGTGAGGCGGTTGTGCAGGCAGAACGATATAAGCTTCTCAAGCATCAGTGGTCCTCCCCTTCGTGGAACTTACCATCGGCATGGAAATGCCCGGCTTTCTTCTGCTGGCTGCCATCTGCCGGCAGCAGGTAGCGCAACTCGTACCCGCCCTTCACCACCAGACGCTGCCCGGGCACCAGCCCCTTCACCGGGGTCATGCCGCGGCGGCTGGTACCGGCCTGCACCTTCACCTTCGCAAAGGTACCTTCCTTCACCTCCAGGAACACCACATCATCAATGCCCACCTTCACAATGGCCGAATCCGGAATGTTCACATAGCCCTTTTCGCCGCCATCGGTGTAGAAATCCACACGGCAGAGCTGGCCGGGGCGCGCATCTGCCGGCAGAGCAGCAGGCGTAAAGTAGAATGCGCGGGTCTGCTTCTCCTCATCCACCTGCTCGGCCATGCGCCAGGTGCCCTCCAGCACCTCATTCTCACGGCCCGCCAGACGCGTGGCGCGTATGGTGGAGAAATCCGGCACATCGTTGCCATACAGCGTGCCTTCAATTTCCATGGCGGCCAGGTTGCTCATGGTCACCACAGCGGTACCCTGCCCACCCCAGCTTCCCTGGGTGATGCCTACGTTGCGCACAATGCCATCGTTATTGGCACGCACCACCAGCGTGGGCAATCCGTTTTCGGGTTTGATTTCCGCACCCATCACCAGGATATTGAGCTTCGTACGGGTGACCTCGAGTTCGCGCTCCAGCTGGCGCTTCTCGGCATTCTTGAAATTAAGCTGTTCCTCCAGGTCACTGTTGGTCGTGCCAGCCGCCTTGAGGCGCTGCAAACGCTGGCTCACCGAGGCGATTTCCTCGCCGCAGCGGGTGATGGCTGCTTCTTCCTTGCGGATATCGGCCACCAGTGCGCTCACTTCCGGGGAAACCACGGTGTAGAGGATATCGCCCTTTTTCACCTCCTGGGCCGATTTCACATAAAGCGAAATGCGTCCGCCGCAAGGCAGCGAGTAGGTCTCCAACGCATGGCCGGGCACAAAGAGATGGCCGTACAGGCTGTGCGTCAGCGCCAGTCCCGCGGCAGGAACGGTCTCAATCTTCATTGCGGAAATGTGGCGGGCGTGGGCATCTGCCGTCACCAGCACAGGGGCATCGCCACCGCCGCAGGAACTATGGTCATGGCCGGAGCAGCTGTCACCATGGGCGTGAGAATGCCCGTGGTCGTGCGTGCAGCCCTCGCCGTGTTCGTGGGTATGCCCGGCTTCCTCCGCGGCGTGGTCATGCGTGCAGCCCTCGCCGTGTTCGTGGGTATGCCCGGCTTCCTCCGCAGCGTGGTCATGCGTGCAGCCCTCGCCGTGTTCGTGGGTATGCCCGCCTTCCTCCGCGGCGTGGTCATGCGTGCAGCCCTCGCCGTGTTCATGGATATGCC
>JAFNWZ010000303.1 GCA_017379255.1 Akkermansia sp.
AGTGTCGAGATTCTTGACGATGCTGAGGTTGAAATTTTAAACACCACCTCCCTCCTTTCTGCAAAACCTGTAATTTATGCCTGCAATATGAGCGAGGACGATTTTGCAAATATTGACGAAAACGCTCATTTCAGCACGGTAAAAGCTATCGCTGAAAAGGAAAAAGCCGAAATTCTCCCCATTTGCGCCGCACTAGAAGCCGAGATCTCGGGTCTTGACGATGACGAAAAGGCTCTTTTCCTCGAAGAACTCGGACTCGAGCGTTCGGGTCTTGACCGTATGATTCAAAAGTGTTACTCACTTCTCGGTCTTATTTCTTATCTTACCGCAGGAAAACCTGAAGTCCGCGCCTGGACTATTACAAAGGGAACAAAGGCTCCTCAGGCGGCAGGTAAAATCCACACCGACTTCGAACGCGGCTTTATCAGAGCTGAGGTTATTGCCTTTACCGACTTTATGAACTGCGGCGGTTCTATGGTTACCGCAAAAGAAAAAGGTCTCGTTCGAAGCGAAGGCAAGGAATATATCATGCAGGATGGGGACATAGTATTATTTAGATTTAACGTGTAGGTGATACTATGTTCGGCCCACCTTGATGACGGCTACACCACCGGCGAGCTTGGCCAGGCGCTCCTGGAGCTTCTCGCGGTCGTAGTCAGAAGAGGTTTCCTGAATCTGGTGGCGAATCTGGGACACACGGGCGGAGATGTCGGCAGACTTGCCAGCGCCTTCGATGATGACGGTGGTGTCCTTGGTGATGACCACGCGCTTGGCAAGACCGAGCATGTCGACATCCACGTTTTCGAGCTTCAGGCCGAGATCCTCGGAGATGCACTGACCACCGGTGAGGATGGCGATATCCTGGAGCATGGCCTTGCGGCGGTCGCCGAAGCCGGGGGCCTTCACGGCGGCCACATTGAGGGTGCCGCGCAGGCGGTTCACCACGATGGCGGCGAGGGCTTCGCCTTCAACATCCTCAGCGATGATGAGGAAGGGCTTGCCGCTCTTGGCCACCTTCTCCAGCAGGGGGAGGAAATCCTTGAGGTTGCCAATCTTCTTCTCGAAGATGAGGATGTAGGGATTCTCGAGCACAGCCTCCATGGTGTCGGCGTTGGTCACGAAGTAGGGGGAGAGGTAGCCCTTGTCGAACTGCATACCTTCCACCACGTCCAGAGAGGTGTCGATGCCCTTGGCTTCTTCCACGGTGATGGTGCCGTCCTTGCCCACCTTGTCCATGGCCTCGGCGATGATGTCACCGATTTCGGAGTCCCAGTTAGCGGAAACGGTGGCCACCTGGGCGATTTCCTTGGTGGAGTCCACGGGCTTGGAGATGTTCTTGAGTTCCTCCACGATGGCGGCGGCGGCCTTGTTGATGCCGCGCTGCAGGGAGATGGGGTTGGCACCGGCGGTCACGTTGCGGAGGCCTTCGCGGTAGATGGCTTCGGCCAGCACGGTGGCGGTGGTGGTGCCGTCGCCGGCGATGTCGTTGGTCTTGCTGGAAACCTCACGCACGAGCTGGGCGCCCATGTTCTCGTACGCGTCTTCGAGTTCGATTTCCTTGGCAACGGTCACGCCGTCCTTGGTGATGTTGGGGGAACCGAACTTCTTGTCGATGACAACGTTGCGGCCAGCCGGGCCCAGGGTGCTCTTCACAGCCTTGGCGATTTTGGTCACGCCGTTGAGCAGGCTCTGGCGTGCGGTCTCGTCGAATGAAAGTTGTTTAGCCATAATATAAATGATTAGTGATTAGTTATTAGTGATTAATGACTGATTAGTCAATAATGGCGAGGATATCGGACTCGCTCAGGATGGTGTAGGTCACGCCGTTGAAGGTAACTTCGGTACCACCGTACTTGGTGATGAGTACCTTGTCGTTAACGGCTACGTTGAAGGGGATGAGGTTGCCGTCCTTGTCGCGGCCGCCGGTGCCGATGGCACGGACGATGGCTTCCTGCGGCTTTTCCTTGGCGGTATCGGGCAGGAACAGGCCACCTGCGGTTTTGGTTTCGGCTTCTACACGCTCTACGAGTACTCGGTTTCCTAATGGTTTAATCATGGTATTGTATTTGATTTACGATTTAAGATTTACGATTTACGAAATTGGAGATTTTCCGGGGCGGGAAGCACTTGCGCCCCTGCCCCGGGAGTTTAAGATTTACTCATCGACGACTTCGGCGTCCACCACCTTGCTCTTGGCCTTGCGGGGGCCGTTGTCCTCAGGGGCGCAGCCGGCATCGCAACCGGCGCCGGAGCAGCCACCCTGCTGGGCAGCGGCAGCCTGGGCGGCGGCGTTCAGCTCAGAGAGGGTCTTTTCCAGCTCCTCGGTCAGCTGCTTAGCCTTGGCCACGTCCTTGGCTTCGGCGGCCTTCTTGAGGGCGTCCACCTTTTCCTGGATGGGCTTCACCACCTCAGCCGGGGCCTTGTCGCCCATGTCCTTGATCTGGCGTTCCACGTTGTGAGCCAGGGAATCGGCCTTGTTGATGACCTCGATGTCCTCAGCCTTGCGGCGGTCTTCCTCGGCATGAGCCTCGGCTTCCTTCTTGGCGCGCTCAATCTCTTCCTTGGAGAGACCGGAGGAACCCTGGATGGAGATGTTCTGCTCCTTGCCGGTGTTCTTGTCCTTGGCGGTCACCTTGAGGATACCGTTGGCATCCATGTCGAAGGTCACTTCAATCTGGGGTACACCGCGGGGGGCGGGCTGGATGCCGTCGAGCTTGAAGTTGCCCAGCAGCTTGTTGTCGTTGAACATCTTGCGTTCGCCCTGGCAGATGCGGATGTCTACAGCCGGCTGGTTATCAGCGGCGGTGGAGAACACCTGGCTCTTACGTACGGGGATGGTGGTGTTGCGGTCAATCATCGGGGTGGCAATGCCGCCCATGGTCTCGATGGAAAGCGTCAGCGGCGTCACGTCGAGCAGCAGCACATCGTTCACAGCGCCGGTCAGCACGCCGCCCTGGATGGCAGCACCCACGGCCACCACTTCGTCCGGGTTCACACCCTTGTGGGGTTCCTTGCCGGCCAGGCGCTTGGCCATGTCCTGCACGGCGGGCATACGGGTCATACCACCCACGAGCACGAGCTCGTTAATGTCGCTGGTGCTCAGACCGGCGGCGGCGATACACTCACGCACGGGGCGGGCGGTGCGCTCCAGCAGGGTCTCGGTGAGCTGCTCCAGCTTGCTGCGGGTCAGCGTGAGCTGGATGTGCTTCGGACCGGTAGCGTCCATGGTGATGAACGGCAGGGAGATGTCGTAGCTCTGGGTGGAGGAGAGGGCAATCTTGGCCTTCTCTGCCTCTTCCTTGATGCGCTGCAGGGCATCGGTCTGCTTGGAGATGTCCATGCCCTCGCGGCTCTTGAATTCGGCCAGAATCCAGTTGATGACGGCGTTGTCCCAGTCATCACCACCCAGGTGGGTGTCACCATCGGAGGCCTTCACCTCGAACACGCCATCGCCGATTTCCAGTACGGAGATATCGAACGTACCACCACCGAGGTCATACACGGCAATCTGCTCGTTGCTGCCCTTATCCAGGCCATAGGCCAGAGCGGCAGCGGTGGGTTCGTTAATGATGCGGCGCACCTTCAGACCGGCGATTTCACCAGCGGCCTTGGTGGCGTTACGCTGGGCATCGTTGAAGTAAGCGGGCACGGTAATCACGGCTTCGGTGATGGTTTCGCCCAGCTTGGCCTCAGCATCGGCCTTCAGCTTGCCCAGAATCATGGCGCTGATTTCCTGGGGGGAGTACACCTTGGTCTCGCCACCCACTTCCACCTGAATGTGGGCGTCGCCATTGGGGGCTTCCACGATGGTGTAGGGCACCTTCTTGTCGTCGGCGGTCAGCTCGGCATACTTGCGGCCGATGAGACGCTTGGCGGAGAACACCGTGTTGCGGGGATTGGTCACGGCCTGGCGCTTGGCGGCCTGGCCTACGATACGCTCGCCGTTCTTGGTGAAAGCGACGATGGACGGGGTGGTACGTGCGCCCTCGCTGTTCTCAAGCACAGTGGCCTGACCGCCTTCCATGACGGCCATGCAGGAGTTCGTCGTACCAAGGTCAATACCGAGTATTTTGCTCATGGTGTATTTTCTTTCTATGTTGTTGTGTTGTTTGAAATCCGATTGGTCTGCACTCGCGCAGACGCTTCTTACCTTTCTCTGTTGCAAATTCCGTGCCAACTTTTACAAAACCGAACCACAGAACAGCATAAATGCTTATGTTTAAGCATTTAATTGCTTGTCATATTATTTTACAGCTATGAGCTGGCACGCTCACAAATGCGGCAATTCGCCGCATCTCGACATTTTGCCGCAGCACCACATGCGGCATTTTGCCGCACCCTTAATCAAACTCAACCACCCAATGCGGGTCTGCTGCCGCGGCGAAGCACATGGCGATCTGCCCGGCAGTCTGTTTGCCGGTGTGGAGCTCCGGCAGGGTCTCAGGCGCAAACCATGCCACCTCCACGGTTTCTGGGTTGGCATGAATGGCGGCCTCCCCCAGCGGGGCGCAGAGCACAAAAGCCTTGATGATGTGGTAGGGGAACGGGCGGCGGCAGTTCCGGCGGCTGTATTCATGCAGCGCCACCAGGCGCCCCACCTGCACCTCCAGCCCGGCTTCCTCGCGCACCTCTTTCACGATATTGGAGGCAATGGTCTGGTCCACATCCACCCAGCCGCCCGGCAGCGCCCAGAGGCCATCCTTTTCGCGCACCAGCAGGATTTTTCCCTCACGGATGATGGCGGCGCGGGAATCCAGCTTGGGTGTCTGGAACCCGGTTTCATTGCAGAATAAATCCCGCACTTTCTGCAAGGGCAAATCGGTCATGCAGGAAAGCATTTCTGCAGCTATCTCACGCAGGCGGGCAAAGCGTTCCTGGTCGAAGGGGTCAGGGCTGTACTCCACTCCCGCCTGGGCGATGAATTGAATCTCCTTTGCCCAACTGAGCCAGCTCGGCTGCATATCAACATCATCCTGCATGGCGGGAAGTATAACACAACGGGAGGGAATAGTGAATAGGGACTACGGGAGAATTTTTCCAATCATTACTACGGCAGATGAAATCAGGATATCCACTAGACATTGATTTTTTTTATGTTACAATCACCACATGAGACATTTTCTGCTTTCGGCACTTTTTCTGAGTTCCTGCGGCTACATCGGACAACTTCAGGAACAACGGCGGCTGGATGCCGCGTACCAGCAATATCTGACAGAGGCAATCGCACCGTCACCACTCAGCACAGCCAAATTCAAAGCCTCGAGTGCCCGGATTCAGGTCATGCCGGATTTCGGATTCGGGGAACCTTGCACGATTACGCTCAGCGCAGAGGAACTCGATACCATCAGAAAGTTGAACTTCAAGAAACTGCCGCCGCTGAACCGCCAGGCGTGGGAAGCAAGCGAAAAAGGCGATTATGCCGGGCCGCTGCATGCGGGCTGGATGGCGTTCAAGACACTGGAACTGCTGGATAGTGAGGGCAAGGTCATCGGCAGGCTTCAGCTGACCATTCCGCTGGCAAGCGAGGAAGAAATGGGGAGCGAGCGGACGGACGCCCTGCGTTATACACCGGATGCCATGCTTCCGGAAGCGCAGCGGAAGCAATTCTACGCCCTGCCCTCCATCAGACAGGCCATGCGCTGACTCTTTCCTCTTCGTACTTCGCACTTCTATTGGCTTGCTAAATGCAACAGTTTCGGCTACAATGCCGCGCACATGAACGCAACGCAGATTCGTCAGGTACTGGAAGAGACGGGGGTAAGCCCCTCTAAATCACTGGGACAGAATTTCCTGATGGATGAGAACATTGCCCGCTGGATTGTGAGCCAGCTGGAGATTGAGCCGACGGATTGCGTGGTGGAGGTAGGTCCCGGCACGGGGGCGCTCACCGAACACATGGCCCCGCTTTGCCGCAAACTGATTCTGGTGGAATTTGATGCCCGCCTGGCCGAATACCAGAAGAAACGCTGGGCCGATACGCCGCATGTGGAGGTGCACCACGCCGATGGCGCCAGTTGGGACCCGCGCCCGCTTTTTGCCGAGCAACCGGTCAAGTTCATGGGCAACCTGCCCTATTCCGCAGGCGGCGCCATCCTGGCCAATTTCCTCACCTCGCCCTGCGCGGTTTCACGAGCGGTGGTCATGCTTCAGAAAGAATTTATTGACCGCATTCTGGCGCAGCCGGGGGATGAGGCCTACGGTCTGCTCTCGCTGCGTATCCAGATGGACTGGGTGCCGCGTGCGCTCAAGACTGTGCCGCCGGAAGCCTTTAACCCGCGCCCGAAGATTGATTCCACGGTGATGCTGCTCACGCCGCGCGACCCGCGAAGCCTGCCGCCCTATGACCACCGGCTCATGGATGAACTGATGCGCCGCTGCTTTGCCCAGCGCCGCAAGCAGATGCACAAGCAACTGCCGGAAACACCCGCCTGGAGCGAGGTTTCCTCTGCGCTTGGCATCTCCCCCACCGCTCGCCCGGAAGAACTGGGGCTGGAGCAATGGGTGCGCCTCACCAATGCCTACGACCCGCACCCGCTGGCTGCCGTGGCGCAGAAGGACGATGAGCTTTTTGATGTGGTGGACGAGCAGGACCAGGTGCTGCGCCAGGCCACCCGCAAGGAAGTGCATGACAAAGGGCTGATTCACCGCGCGGTGCATGTGCTGGTATTCAACAAGAAGCACGACTGCCTGCTGCAGCAGCGCTCGTTGCTCAAAGACCGCCACCCCGGCGTGTGGGATTCCAGCGCCGCAGGGCATCTGGACGCTGGCGAGGACTACGACACAGCCGCGCGCCGCGAGCTGGAGGAGGAACTCGGCATCACCGATACGAAAATCATCCGCCTGGGCACCCTGCCCCCCAGCGAGGAAACCGGCATGGAACACGTGGCGCTCTACGCCGCGCTCTACAATGGCCGGGTGCATTTCCCCGCCGCCGAAATCAGCGGCGTCGTGCCCTTTCCCGCCGCGCTCATTGACCGCTGGCTGGCAGCCCGCCCACAGGATTTTGCCAACTCCTTTGCCGCCTGCTGGCAGATTGCCCGCACCATGCTGGGGGAATAAACGACTTTCCCTGCGCGTTCCGACATGAACAAAAAGCATCTGATTGCTGCATTGGCCGCATTGGTGATACTGCCAACCTTGGTTGTCTGCAGAGGAGATGCCGGTTTTAAGCATCTGGCCGGATTCTCGCCAGAGGATTTCGGAGCGCAGCACTATGTCACCTGGAAGGAAGTAAGTACCCTGCAGGGATATTATGAATACGCAATGGAGCCCACGGCCTTTCACGCCATGAAACAAGAACTTTCGGGCTCAGCCATCTGGGAATTCAGCACCCAGACAACCTTCAGCTTCCCCCAGTTCGATTTCACGGACAGCAGGAATTGCGACTGGTTCTGCACCGAAATGCAAGGCGCTTCGACCTGCCATTTATGGATGGCCTACGATGAGCAGAAACGCATCCTCTATGCAGGATTCTTCGACCACTGAGCCGCCGCCCCCCTATTGGTGCACACATGTGTCCCAAAGTTTCGTAGATTGTAATTTATCGGTCTATCCTGGCGCGCGGAGTGCGCGGATTTTTGAGCCCGTCAGGGCGGTATAAAGTAGCGCGGGGTGGAGCCGCGTTAGCGGCGGAACCCCGGGTAAATCGAAAATAATATCGGAGCCCCGAGCATGGCGAGTGGGCGGCATAATG
>JAFNWZ010000304.1 GCA_017379255.1 Akkermansia sp.
CTTTTCTGCCTTTGAAAATAGAATAGAAAAACAGGGCGTGTTGGGGGGTAATCACCTCCTCCTGAAAAGGTGGAGTATATGATATTCCTGCCTGTCTAAGCAGATGCCTCAGCCTCACAATCTCTTGCTCGAGGTCATGGATACGCTGCATTTGTGAATCATCATCCTGCATGGCTAACATGAAGAATATATGCTTCTGGAGTGGAAATCAAGCAATTTGAAAATGCGGAAGGCTTGTACACAGAGAAAACAAAAAAGCAGCGCCGGTGTGGACCAGCGCTGCCTGAAATTGTGTCGATTTTGTGCTTGCCAGGGCCTCTTACTTCGCGTCTGCGAGGGCGGCCTGGGCGGCGGCGATGCGGGCGGTGGGCACGCGGTAGGGCGAGCAGGATACGTAGGTGAGGCCTATCTTGTGGCAGAACTTGACGGAGGCGGGGTCGCCGCCGTGTTCGCCGCAGATGCCCATCTTCATGCCGGGGCGGGTGCCGCGGCCCAGTTTCTCGGCCATCTGCATGAGCTTGCCTATGCCGTCCTGGTCGATGCTGGCGAAGACGTTGGTCTTGACGATTTCCAGGTCGCGGTAGTGGGGCAGGAAGGAGCCGGAGTCGTCGCGGCTCATGCCCAGACCGGTCTGGGTGAGGTCGTTGGTGCCGAAGGAGAAGAATTCGGCGGTTTCGGCGATTTCATCGGCGGTGACGCAGGCGCGGGGAATCTCAATCATGGTGCCGACCTTGTAGGAGATGCTGCGGCCCTTTTCGGCAAAGACTTCGGCAGCGACGCGGTCGATGATTTCCTTCTGCAGGTCGAGTTCGCGCTTGAAGGCGACGAGCGGTACCATGATTTCCGGCTTGACTTCGATGCCTTCTTCCTCCTGCACCTCGATGGCGGCCTCGATGATGGCGCGGGTCTGCATTTCGGTGATTTCGGGGTAGTCGATGCCGAGGCGGCAGCCGCGGTGGCCGAGCATGGGGTTGAATTCATGCAGTTCCTGCACGCGGCGCATGATGATTTCTACCGGCATGCCGAATTTCTGGGCCAAGGTGAGCTGCTGCTCCTTGGTGTGGGGCAGGAATTCGTGCAGGGGCGGGTCGAGCAGGCGGATGGTGGCGGGCAGGCCTTTGAGGGCGGAGAAGATGCCCTTGAAGTCGCTCTTCTGGAAGGGCAGGAGCTGGGCCACGGCCTTCTTGCGGTCATCCACGCGGTCGGAGAGAATCATGCGGCGCATGAAGTCGATGCGGTTGCCGGAGAAGAACATGTGTTCGGTGCGGCAGAGGCCGATGCCCTGGGCGCCGAAGGCAAGGGCTGCGGCGGCCTGGTCGGGGGAGTCGGCATTGGTGCGCACACCCAGTCTGGTGGCCTTGGCGCACCAGTCCATGACGCGCTGGAAGTCGCGGTAGGTCTGGCTCTGCTCCGGCTGCATGGTCTTGCGGATGAGTACCTGGATGATTTCGGAGGGGGCGGTGGCCAGTTCACCGGCGTAGACGAGGCCGGCGGTGCCGTCCAGCGAGAGGTAGTCGCCTTCCTTGTAGGTCTTGCCGGCGATTTCGATGGTGCGGTTGTTGTAGTCGATGGTCATTTCGCTCACGCCGCAGACGCAGACCTTGCCCATCTGGCGGGCAACGAGGGCGGCGTGGCTGGAGAGACCACCGCGGGCGGTGAGGATGCCCTCGGCGGCAATCATGCCGCGCAGGTCTTCCGGGCTGGTTTCCAGACGCACCAGCAGCACCTTTTCACCGCGGTCCGTGGCTTCCACGCAGCGGGCGGCGTTCAGGTAGATGCGGCCGGAGGCGGCGCCGGGGCCGGCGTTGAGTCCCTTGGCAATCGGCTTCACCTTGCGCACGGCGGCATCGTCGAAGATGGGGGCGAGCACCTGGTCCACCTGGTCGGCGGGAATGCGGCTCACGGCGGTCTGCCAGTCGATGAGGCCTTCCTTCTCCATATCGCAGGCGATGCGGAAGGCGGCGATGCCGGTGCGCTTGCCGTTGCGGGTCTGGAGCATGTAGACCTTGCGGTCCTGGATGGTGAACTCGAAGTCCTGCATGTCGCGGAAGTGGTTTTCGAGCGTCTTGCGGATGGCGCAGAGTTCCTGGTAGGCGCTGGGCATGACCTCGGCCAGGCGGGCGACGGGGTCGGGTGTGCGGACACCGGCCACCACGTCCTCGCCCTGGGCATTCATGAGGAATTCACCGTAGAATTCGTTGGTGCCAGCGGCGGGGTTGCGGGTGAAGGCCACACCGGAGCCGGATTCATCGCTCGTGTTGCCGAAC
>JAFNWZ010000305.1 GCA_017379255.1 Akkermansia sp.
AACGTGTTGGCAATGGCCAGAAGTTCATAGTCGTTGATGGCCCGGTGCTGGCCTTCGATCTTCGAGAGCACCGACGGCGCCATCGGGACGCCCTGCACCGCCGCCGCACCAGGAGCCCCCCTGCTGGCCGAAGGACAGCCCACAGAAGCCGCCGTGCTTGTTCCCCACGCGGTGTACAACCTGGGCAGCACCATGCTGATGTATAACGACGCGGCGGTGGAAGCCGCTCCCGTAGCGGAAGACGCACCCGCAGCAGAGACTGAGGAAGCCATAGTCGAAGAACCTGCAAAACCCGAAAAAAAGACAAAGAAGAAGAAAAAGAAAATCGGGCGCAAAGGGCTTCATTCCGTAGCCGAGTTCACCGAGGAAGACAGCCCGCTGCACATTGTGCTCCGCCGCCTGTATGTCATCGCCATTCTGGCACTGGCCTTCCTGGCCGGTCTCACCATGCGCTACTGGATGATTACCGGTGAATACCTCATCGACGAATTGCTGAAGTAAGAATCTCCCAAGCCCGCTCCGGCGGGCTTTTTTTGCGCCGCAGGTTTACTTCAGGCGGGTAATTTCCAGCTGGCGTACCATGCACTGGTTCATCTCCCCATTCGCATTGCGGCAGCGCGGGGTGTAACAAAGCGAGAACGTGTGCAGCCCCGCTTCCTCCACCTGCACTACGAGTGCCGCCGAGCGTGCGTAAACCTCCCAGCAGCCGGCCTCCGTGTTGTGCGGCAGCAGCATCACCCCGGCAGAAACTCCATCCACCATCAATTCGCGCAGGGCACAGGTGTCGCCATCGCGTAGGGAAGCGGAGGCGTTGCTGTAGAACACGCGCACACTGTACGTGCCGGGCTCCAGCTCCAGCGGTGCGTACTCCAGGCGGGAGGTGCAGGCCCTGGTATCCAGCCACGCCTGGCCGTTTTCCACGGCGTATTCCGCATGCTCGCCCACGCGGGCAGGCTCCACCAGCACGCGGGCACCGGGAGCGGGGCATTCAAAGGGGCGGCTGAAACACGAGCTGGTCTGCGCATTCACCGCCTGCACGGTATACTCGTTAAAATACCCCCTGGAGGCAGGCAGGACGCAGTGGCAATCAAGCGCAGCAGCAAAGGCCACACCGTTGCGGAACACATTATAACTGGCAGCACCGGGTACGGGTTTCCAGCGCAGAAGCTCCGGCGTGGGGGCATCCCATTCCGGTTCCGGCAAATCCTCACTCGCAGCTGGTGGCAGAGCCAGCGCCTCCGCGTCCTCAGTCGGCATAAGCTCCAGCTCAATCTGGATACGCCCCTGGCTATCCAGCGGAATAATGGGGGAATCCGGTTTGCCATTCACCATGACCGACCAGATTTCTGTGCCATAGCCGTTGATGTGGATATCCAGCACCATATTGCGGATGCGCAGTCCTGTGAGCCAGTGGCTGCCGCGGTAGGACTTCGGCACACAAGGCGCAATCACCAGGTTATCATCCTGGTAATGAATGCCGAATAAGCCGTAATAGAACAGCCCCAGCATACCCGCCACGCTCCACAACTGGCGGTCAGAATTCTGGATTGTATCGCAAGCCTCACCACTCTCAGCCTGGAAATTCTCCTTATTCGAGCCAAAGGCCATGGCTGCCCGCAGCATGGACGACATGGAGAACGCCGCGCCATCGGCATCCTGTTCCTCAGCCCGCGCCATGAGCACGTATGCTTCCACAAACGGCCACACGCTACGGTTATGGTAAGCCTTTTCCTGCAGCGATTTATAGGGAGTGAATACAGGGGTGCCGAAAAGAGAACGCGGCAGGTGCTGCAGGAGCGGCAAGGCCTGGTCGCCCGCCAGACCGCAAAGCACAGCCAGCGCCGTAGCCAGCGAATCCACGCGCTCATCGAGGTATCCCTCCGCCGTGCGCATCATGCCATAGTGGCTGCACCCCTCGCTCCAGAATCGTTCATCTATGCGCGCAGCCAGTGCTGCCGCTTCAGCCGCGTACACATCGGCCCGGGCAGCATCCCCCAGCTCGCGCAGCATGCGCGCCAGCAACTGGCGGCACAGGTAATGCAGCACATTCGTGCCAAAGGCGTATGAAGCCGCCATATCCGCCGGGGTCATCCAATCCGGGTAACTCTGCTCCCGCCAATCAATGAACGAAGTCTCGCCGGGGCGCAACACCTCCCCCGCAGGCAGCACGGCGGCATCCTGCTCCAGCGTGGCAGCCAGCACCGCAGCCGCAAAGCGCAGCCATTCCTTATCCCCCTGTGACTGGTACAGCGACCACGCCCCCAGCGCCCAGGCTACGCGGTCAGTCGATACCGGCCAGCCGCCGCCCGTGCCGGTATCCTGCATCACCACGCCACCGCACACGCGGGACTCCAGGCTGGCGCGGGTTGCCTCCGGCGCGGCCAGTGCCGTGCCCAGCGCGGCAGCATAGGCAATATCGCGCGTCCACACCGTGGACCAGTTTGCCCCGGCCAGCAGCAGCCCCTCGCCATTGATGTCGGCCTGTAGTTCCTGCACCGCCAGGGCA
>JAFNWZ010000306.1 GCA_017379255.1 Akkermansia sp.
ACCGCATGGTGAACTGGGATCCGGTGCTGCTCACCGCCCTTTCCGATGAGGAGGTTATCATGACCCCCTCCAAGAGCAAGCTCTACACCATCCGTTACAAACTGGCAGACGGCAGCGGCCAGCTGCTGGTTTCCACCACACGCCCGGAAACCATCATGGCCGACGTGGCCGTGGCCGTGAACCCGAAGGATCCGCGCTTTGCCCACCTCATCGGCAAAACAGTTATCCGCCCGCTCTGCGAGGCTGAAATCCCGGTTATCGCCGATGACCATGTGGAAATCGAATTCGGCACCGGCGCGCTGAAGATTACCCCCGCCCACGACCGCACCGACTTTGAGGTGGGCATGAAGAACAATCTCGAAATCATCGACGTGCTGACCGCCGATGGTCACATCAACTGCCCCGGCTGCCCCGAGCTGCACGGGCTGGATCGCTTCGTGGCCCGCGAGAAATCCATTGAGCTCATCGAAGCCAAGGGGCTGCTCGAGAAGGTGGAGGACTACGAAAACAACGTAGGTATCTCCCAGCGTTCCGATGTACCGATTGAACCGCGCCTGAGCATGCAGTGGTTCCTGAAATACCCCTGCGTCAAGGAAGCCGCGGAAGCCGTGGCCAATGGTGATATCGTATTCCGCCCTGCCCACTGGGCCAAGACCTATGCCCACTGGCTGGAGGGTATCCAGGACTGGTGCATTTCCCGCCAGCTGTGGTGGGGACACCGCATCCCGGTCTGGTACAAGAAGGACAAGGCCGCCGAGCTGCAGGCCGCTACCAAGCTGGATGCAGCAGATGCCGCTGCCGGTGATATCTATGTGGGCGTAGAGCCGCCCGCCGACCCTGAAAACTGGGTGCAGGATGAAGACGCGCTGGACACCTGGTTCAGCAGCTGGCTGTGGCCTTTCTCCACCATGGACAAGGACTGCCTCGCCAAGTTCTACCCCACCAGCGACCTGGTGACAGGACCGGACATCATCTTCTTCTGGGTGGCCCGCATGATTATGGCTGGTTACCGCTTTGCCGGCGGCAAGCCCTTCGGCAATGTGTTCTTCACCTCCATTGTGCGTGACCTGCTGGGCCGTAAGATGAGCAAGAGCCTGGGCAACAGCCCCGACCCGCTCGACCTCATTGCCAAGTACGGCGCAGACGGCCTGCGTTTCGGGCTCATGCGCATCGCCCCCACAGGCACAGACGTGAAGTTCGACGAGAAGCAGATTGAAGAAGGCAAGAACTTTGCCAACAAGCTGTACAACGCCGCCCGCTTCCGCATGATGCAGGGTGCTGCCAGTACCGAGCCTGCTCCCCGGTTCACCGCCGTGCATATCGACATTCTTGCCAAGCTCAAGGAACTGCACGAAACCGTGGCCGAAGGTCTGGGCAAATACGAATTCAACACCTACACCCAGGCACTCTACTCCTTCTTCTGGAACGAATACTGCTCCCTCTTCCTGGAAGCCGTCAAGAACGACCTGCGCGAAGGCGATCCTGCCGTGAAGAACGCCACGCTCTTCACCATGGATACCGTGCTGCGCCACTACCTGGCCCTGCTCGCCCCCATCATGCCGCACATTGCAGAAGAACTCTGGGCAAGCCTCGGTTTCACCAAGGATGGTCAGCCGCTCATGAGCACTGAGCTGCCCAATGCAGATTCCCTGCTCTCCGGGCTGGACAGCACGGCCATTTCCAAGGCCCGTGCCACCGCCACCGCCCTGTACGACACGGCAAACAAAGCACGCAACCTGAAAGCAGAATACAATCTTGCCACCAACCGCAAGGTCAAGTTTGTGCTCAAACCCGGCAGCGTGCCGGTAGATGAAGACCTGGCCTCCCGCCTGGCATTGCTGGCAGGTGCCCAGTCCGCTGAGCTGAACCGCGACTACGAAGCCCCCAAGGGCACTCCGACGGCACTTACTCCGCTGGGTGAACTCTTCCTGCCGCTGGACGGTCTGGTGGATGTGGAAGCTGAGCGCACCCGCATCACCAAGGAACTCGAAAAGATGTCCAAGGAAATCGCCAAGAGCAAAGCCAAGCTGGGCAACGCCTCATTCGTAGACAGGGCTCCCGCCGCCGTGGTGGAGCAAGAACGAGCTCGCCTGACCGACTGGGAAGCCAAAACAACCCAGCTTGAAGCCATGCTGAACGCCCTCAGCTAACCTTTCCAACCAAACAGAAATGGACGAATCCCTTTTTCAACAGCTGACGGAGCAGGAAGTTTACGAGCTTTCCCTCTGTGGTATTTCCAGCGAAGCCCAACTCCTCAAAACAGATGTAAATACCATTCTGAAGGATTTGGCAACAGCTCAGGAATTCTTTCCCGATAAACACTTCTCGCTGACAAAAGAGAAGCTGGAGGCCCTCCTCGGGACTCAGGCCACCGTGGAAGCAACAGAAACAGCCGAAGCTGACAACGCAGACGAAGAGAACGAAGCAGACACCTTCAAGGTTGAAAATGTTGGTCCCACGACAGGATTCCGTCGTTCCTCCAGTGAACGGACCAGAAAGCAGATACAAAAAGCAAATAAGGCACACCAGAAAATCCTGCACAGTTCTGTGCGCACGTCTCACCCGTGGGGAGCTGTTTTTGCAGCCATGAGCATGCTGCTGCTTATTGTGCCCGCACTGTCCACAGTGGCGCTTTCATTCATGATGCTGACCGATTCCCTTCCTGGTATACCGCTGCCGGTTCTGGTGTTTGTCTTCATCATTGCACCCTCCCTGCCATACCTGGTATTTTCCAGAACAGCGCATTGCCCGGTCTGCCACATCCGCATATTCTCATTTGGCAATTATACGAGAAACCGCGCCGCGCACTACATTCCCGGGCTTGGGCACAACGCAGCTACAGCCCTCAACCTCTTGTTCAAATTCCGGTTCATCTGCCCCGGCTGCGGTACCCCGGTCCGGCTGACTCGTAGCAAATCCAAATAAACACAGGCACCAGCTCATCCGTTCATGAGAAATTATCTGTTTGCCATCGCGCTCGGGGTGGGCATTCTGGGAAATGCTGCGCAGGCCATGCCGACCAACCATGTTGACATGACCAGCGCCATTCTCGATTTTCTCTCCCGCACTGAACTCTGCCTCAATTCCTGTCGGGATACCGCCTCTGTGGCAGAGGCAGTATCCCAGCTCAATCAGCTCAAACAGGAATGTGCTCAGCTTGTGGAAACACAGCGACAGCTCCCTGAACCCACCGTGCAGGACTACATGGCTGTGCAGAGCAAAATGGAGGCATTCAACACACTCTGGGCTGCCATCCGCAACCATATTGAGCGCATGGAGCAGGAGCAGCTTCTCACCCCGGAACTCCGCGAAATCCTCCATATCTCGCCCTCTTCCCCCAAAAATTAACATACTATCCGTCTGTTCTCAAAAGTTTTTTACAGCAGATAAACACAAGATATAGTATCATTTTTTCAAAACTGCCACCACATTCACCAACGAGGCAGAAACGCTTAGGAGAGGCTGAAATTTTGGGCTTGCAAAAATTACGCAAAGCCGTAATATCGTGACTGAACAGCCCATTTCCGATAATGAGTAAAGCACCGTTCTCTCCTACAGAAAATCAGCACGAGCAGGATGTCCAGAACCTGACGGACTTTGTCCTTTTCTCCCAGCGCAGCTGCATTCTACGCCTTTCCCCGGAGCTGACCAAAGGCAAGATTTCGTTCCCGCAGTTTTTCCTGCTGGCGTATCTGGATGAAGAGGAATGCCTCTCGATGAGCAATATTGCCAGGATGATGGGGCACTCCACAGCCGCTGCCACCGGCATGATTGACAAGTTACAGGAACTGGGGCATCTGAAGCGCTATACCGCCGCCGCAGACCGCCGCAAAATCATGGTACGCATCACCGAACAGGGGCGTGCGCTTGTCGCCCAGATGCGCAGCAACATTGCCACAGACCTGGCCCAGATGATGAGCCGGGAAGACAGCACCACCCCGGTGGGCAGCGCCCGGCGGATCATCTCCCGCCGCGCAGCAGCCGCGCGTAAGAATCAGGCTTAAAACAATACCACTCCCATCCATGAGCAACTATTCCCCCGATTATCTGCAAGCCCTCAACAAATACCCGGAAAACTTTGCGCGTTTCATTACCCGCATTCCGGGCATTGCCACCACCACCGACCGCGCCGCCGTCATCTCTGCCCTGACCCCCACACACGAGGCCGTGCTCCGCGAAAGCGGCATCGAGCCCAAAATGCTGCGGCGCGCCCAGCAGGTGCATGGCAACAAGGTTGCCCTGGTAGGCGATATAGGCTGTTCATACCCCGTGGAAGGGGTGGATGGCCTGTTCTGCGGAGGCAAGGCAGACTGCTGCCTGGGCATCTATGTGGCAGACTGTGCCGCCGTCTGGATTTACGACACCGTGACCCAGAGCCGCGCGCTGGTGCATTCCGGCAAGGCCGGCACCCAGCAGAACATTGTGGGTGAAACGCTGAAATCCATGTACAAGGTGCTGGGAGTCAACGCAGGGGACTGCATCGCCGTCATCTCCCCCTGTATCCGTCCTCCTCATTACGAAGTCGATATCGTAACGATGATTAAGCAGCAGCTGTCAGATGCCGGTATCGCCGCAGAAAACATCATCGACAGCGGTCTTGACACCGCTGCCGACCTGGAAACTTTCTATTCCTACCGCGTGAAGAAAGGCAACACCGGTCGCATGCTCGCCCTCTTCGGGCGCAATCCCGGCTTCGATGCCGAATAACCCATGCCCATCACCAAACAGGAACTGCGCCGGGAGGCACTGCAGCGGCTCAAAGCCGCGGCGCTGGCCGACCCGGCGCAGTTGCGTTCTGCAACGCTTCGCCGGAAACTGGCTGCCGTTCTGGGCGGGCACTCACGGTGCGTAGCCATCTACGCACCACTTCCGCACGAAATCAACCTGTTGCCCCTGCTCCGCGAATACCCGCAGCACCGGTACGTTTTCCCCCTCTGCCTGCCGGGCCGTCAGCTGCAATTCCGGCACGTGCTCTCACCGGAGCGAGATTTAATCCCCGGGGCCATGAATATCCCGGAACCGGCAGCACACACCACCATCGTCCCGCCGGAGGAAATAGACATCCTCATCGTCCCCGGTGTGGCGTTCACCCGTAGCGGAGCCCGTCTGGGCTACGGAGGCGGGTATTATGACCGCTTCATCCCCCGGTGCACCCGGGCCCGGGTACTGGCACTTGCCTTTGAGGAACAACTGGTCGCAGAAATACCTGCCGAGCCGCACGACCTGTACATTCCTGAGCTGATTACGCCGTTGACTTGAATTGGGCTTTCCATCTGCGCGCAGGTGTGTTAGCATACCCGCATGCCGAGTGTGTTGATTAAAACCTATGGATGCCAGATGAATGAACGGGACTCCGAGCAGGTAGCAAGCATGTTCCTTGCCGGAGGTTACGAACTGACCACGGATGAGGCCGCGGCCGATGTCATCCTGATTAACACCTGCTCCGTGCGCGAAAAGGCAGAATTGAAAGCCCTCGGCAAAATGGGACTTCTCTGCGCCCGTCCCACAGCCAAACCCTGGGTCGTGTACGGGTTCATGGGCTGCATGTGCCAGAGCCGCGCCGCCTCCCTTTTCCGAGATGTTCCCCGGCTCGACATCGTAACCGGCACGCAGCAATACCACAACGTATATAAACTCTGCAACCGCCTGCTGCGCAGCCGCCTGGGGCAGCCCGCATTCGAACCCATCCGCCGCGGGGCCCACATCTGCGCCACCCAGCAGGAGGAAGGGTTCCAGAACGCCATCCGCGACCACCTTCCCCCTGCAGGAAACTGCACGGCTTTTGTCTCCATCATGCAGGGGTGCGAAATGCGCTGCTCCTACTGCATTGTGCCCAGCACCCGCGGCTCCGAATGCAGCCGACCTGCAGCAGATATTCTGCAGGAAGTGCGCGAGCTGGTAGACCGCGGTGTCAAGGAAGTCACCCTTCTGGGGCAAATCGTGAACCGTTACGGCAAAGATGAACCCGTCATCAATGGCCGCGGCGCCTTTGTCCGTCTCCTGGAGCAGCTCAACGATATGGACGGGCTGGAACGCATCCGTTTCACCAGCCCGCATCCCATCGGCTTCCGCCAGGATCTTGTGAATGCATACACCTACCTGCCGAAACTCTGCAGCCACATCCACTTCCCCATGCAGAGCGGCAGCGACCGCATTCTGCAGCTCATGCGCCGCCCGTATAAGAACGAGAAGTACCTCAGACTCTGCGAAGCCATGCGTGAGGCGCGCCCGGATCTGGCCATCACCACCGATATCATCGTGGGATTCCCCGGTGAAACGCACGAGGACTACCTCGAAACAAAGGCAGCGGTGGAACGCATCCAGTTCGACAACGCCTTCGTGTTCCAATACTCCCCGCGGCGTGACACCGTGGCCGCCGCCATGGATAACCAGATTTGCCTGCGCGTCAAGGAAGAACGCAACCACGACCTGCTCGAGACAGTCAACCGCATCGCCGTAGCGCGGAATCAGGCACTGGTGGGCACGCAGCAGACCATTCTGGTGGAAGGGCCCAGCAAGAACAATCCGGAACGCCTGCAAGGCCGCACCTCGCAGAACAAACCGGTCATCATCCCCGGCGGCACAGCCGAAGTGGGTACGCTCGTTCCTGTACGCATCGCCGAATGCACGGGGTTCACCCTCTACGGTGAAGTAGAATGAAAGCACTTTTGACCAGCTGCCTACTGATACTTCCGCTCTGGGGGGCAGATTTTCCCTGGAGCTCCCAGGTGCCTGCAGACATAGCAGCAGCCTCTCTGCACCAGGATACCGTGCTGGACGAAATCCCCTGCAACTGGAGGCCACAGCTCACCCCCATCGTTGAACCACTGGTAAAAGATTGCACCACAGCCCGGGAAGCAGTGCTGCGCATTGCAGCAGAACTGAGCCGGGTCACCGGCGTGTACTATTCCACAGAGCGCCGGAAGCACAACATGAATGCCCTGGAGGCGCTGGCAGAAAAGAAAGTTTCCTGCACCGGGCAAAGCATCCTGCTGGTGTGCGCGCTGCGCAGCGTGGGAATTCCCGCCCGCGCCGCCGGAGTATTCACCTGGAACCACATCCGCGGCAACCACACCTGGGCTGAAGCATGGTTCGATGGGGCATGGCACATGATTGAATTCAACGAACGGGACTTCAACACCCCCTGGGTTCTGGATAATATCGGCATGCTCGACAGCACTCAACCAGCCCAGCGCATCAAAGCAGCCACGCCGCACGGTAAAGCCCAATGGGCTCCGCCCTCCCCGCTTTTTACACCGCTGCCGGCAGAAGATGTGACAGAGCGCTACCGTGACCTTGCGCTGCGCTGGTATCGGCAGAATGGCCAGGACGCCAACACTCAACGACTTCTGCTTGATATAAGACCCCGGACCAGCACCGGGTACATCGCAGAGCTGCTGGATGCATCCGGGAAAACCATAGATTCAGCAAAGCTCCCCACCACGGCCGATGATATGCGTTACCTGGCCCGGCTCTCGCTTCCGCGCCAGGGGAAATTCACCCTGCGTATCAAGGGGTATACTAAACGCTTTCCTGTGAGCGCGTCTGATTCTGCCGTGCAGATACTCCAGATCGCTTATTAAGCATCGAACAGTTTGAGCTCCAGCGCCAAGGCCGCTGCGGCAACCTCTGCCTTATGCTTGCTCTGCCCCTCTGCACAGCCTAACTCGCGGCCATTCCACATCACGCGGGCGCGGAACGGGCCTGCCGGCTTATCCTCAGATACCAGCTCCACCGCATATTTGGGGCCTTCGCCATTGATTGACTGCAATTTTTCCAGCAGCTCCCCTTTGTAGTTGACCGCAATGAGTGAATGGGCATTTTTCAAGCTCTCTTCCATCAATTTAAGCGTCACCTTGCGGGCAGCATTATAGTTGGAATCCATCATCACAGCACCTATAACGCTTTCAAACGTATTCGCCAGCACAGATACCGCTTCGCGCCCCCCCGTTGCCTCCAGCTGCGGGCTGAGCGTCAACTGCTGCCCCCACCCCAGCTTCCGGCACAGCTCTGCCAGGTGGGCACGGCTCACAATCGCTGAGCGCATCTTGGTCAACGCGCCTTCATCCGCCTTCGGATAGAGGGAAAACAACTCGCGGCTCACCACCAGCTCCAGCACGGCATCGCCCAGGAACTCAAGGCGTTCGTAATTCAGGTTGGTGCTGCGCTTCTGGTCACTGCTGGGGTGGGTCAGAGCCTGCTTCATCCACACCTCATCCGTAAACACATAGTCCAGGCTCTTTTCGACAGCTGCTCTATCCATGCGCCGCATTCTATCACAACTTCCCCCACTTGGCTAGAGAAATAAGCTTCATACAAACGTCCTGCTCCACTGTAGGAATTAGAATAACTTGCTTTCAGAATAACATTTAGCTTGCATAATCGGTAGCGTGTGCTACAATCCGCGCGCGGGGCGTATCAACCCCGGGTTGTACAACATGAATAAAACACTTCATATTGTAGCAACTTTAGTTGCTTATGTCATGCTGGCCGTGTCTCCCGCCTGGGGCGCGGAATCCTCTGCCGAAGCTTCGCAGCAGACCTCCAAGCGCATCGCTTGTTTTGAAGATTTACGCGGCCGCGTTCTTGCCGTTCCCTCTTCCACCGTACAAGATATTTATGTGGAGGAACACTACCCGGATATCCGTCTCGACCGCTTTGATACCGAGGCTGACATGATGCTCTCCCTGCAGCAGGAAAAATGCGACGGAGCCATCATGGACGATGTCATCTGCTACGCACTGGTACGCAAGACCGAGGGCGTTACCATCCTTCCGGACAGTCCCGTCCCCCCCTGCCAGATGGGTATGGTATTCGGCAAACACAACGCCGGGCTCTGCCAGCAATTCAACGCCTTTATCGCCCAGCTGAAAGCCAGCGGTGAGCTCCAGCAGATTATGGATCGCTGGATCAAGCATTTCGACACGGCTGAAATGCCCAACCTTCCCCTGCCCACCCAGGGCGAGCCTATCCGCGTGGCCATGGAGCCCTGCACCGAACCCATCGTCTTCATCAAGAACGAAAAGATTGCCGGTTTCGATGCCGAACTGGTGCAGCGCTTCTCCGTCTACATCAACCGCCCGGTGGAAATCGTGGAATTGGTGTACGATTCCCTCATCGCCTCCACCACCACCGGCAAGGCAGATATGGCCGCATCCGGCATCCTCATCACGGATGAGCGTGCCGAAAGCGTCCTTTTCTCCGACCCGTACTACGACAGCCACTCCCGCGTGGCTATCCTCACCAAGAACGCCGACGCCTCCATCATCAGCGGTAACGAAGGTGCGCAGGCACTGGGCATCTGGGGCAGCATCCAACGCAGCTTCATGCGCAACATCATCGAGGAGCGCCGCTACATGCTCCTGTGGGACGGTCTGAAGGTCACCGTCTATATTTCTTTCTTTTCCGCCCTGCTGGGCACTATCCTGGGGGCATTCATCTGCTATCTGCGCATGAGCAGCTGCAAAATCTGCAGCAGCATCGCCAGGATATACATTGATGTCATGCGCGGCACTCCCGTGCTCGTGCTCCTGATGATGATGTGCTACGTCGCCTTCACCCAGTTTGACAACACACCGGTGGCCATCATCACCTTTGCCATGAACTTCGCCGCCTACGTCAGCGAAATGTTCCGCACCAGCATCAGCAGCATTGACAAGGGCCAGACCGAAGCCGGCATAGCCCTGGGCTTCTCACCCGTGCGCACCTTCTGCCACATTGTGCTGCCGCAGGCCGTGCGCCGCGTGCTGCCCGTGTACAAGGGAGAGCTCATCTCGCTCATCAAGAACACCTCCATTGTAGGTTACGTGGCCGTGGCAGACCTCACCCGTGCATCCTACATCATCCGCGGGCGTACCTTCGACCCCTTCTTCCCGCTTCTCATGGTGGCACTCATGTACTTCCTGATTGCCTGGCTGTTCACCTATATCCTTGACCGCATTGGCAACAAAGTCTGCTGATTTTTCTGAACGTTCCTACCACTTTAGAAAAGATGATTCAAATCAAACACCTTCAGAAGAGCTTCGGCAAAATTGATGTGCTCACCGATGTGAACCTGAACATCAAATGCGGTGAGGTTATCTCCATCATCGGCCCCTCCGGCACTGGTAAGAGCACCTTCCTGCGCTGCCTCAACCTGCTGGAGCAACCCACCGGCGGCAGCATCATCATCGATGGAGAAGAAGTGCTCAACGGGCACATCAACACCTCGAAACTGCGCCAGAAAATGGGCATGGTATTCCAGTCATTCAACCTCTTCAACCACCTTTCCGTGCTGGAGAACGTGTGCATCGGCCCGGTGAAACTGAAAGGCAAGAGCCGCAAGGAAGCCGAAGCCAAGGCCATGGAACTGCTTAAGCTCGTGGGCATGGCAGAGAAAGCCCACGCCATGCCCGATGAACTCAGCGGCGGGCAGAAACAGCGGGCCGCCATTGCCCGCAGCCTCTCCATGGAGCCGGAAATCATCCTTTTCGATGAACCCACCTCCGCACTCGATCCCACCATGGTCAGCGAGGTGCTCTCCGTTATCCGCGCGCTGGCCCGCCAGGGCATGACCATGGCCATCGTGACCCACGAAATGAGCTTCGCCCGTGATGTAAGCACCCGCGTGGTGTACATGGACAAAGGTATCATTTACGAAGAAGGCACGCCGGAGGAAATCTTCGAGCACCCGAAGCGCGAACGCACCCGCGTATTCGTGAACCGCATCCGGGATTTCCATTTCGCCTTCCACAGCCCGGATTACGACCGATTCCTGCTCAAATCCGAATGGCAGGCCTACTGCAACAAGTATTTCCTGACCCGCGAAAGCATGCGCAAGGCCCAGCTCATCGGCAACGCACTCTTCCGCAACCTGCCGCTGGATAAAGGCACGCTGGACTTCTACTTCCGCTACTCGGAACAGACCCGGGAAATGAGCATGGAAGTACTGCTGCCTTTCGGCACAGATGAGGTAGACCTGGAAAGCAGCCAGATTATCAAGGAACTCTGCTCCTCCGTTGAATCCAACATTGAAGATGACCGCGTGAAATACAAGCTCAAACTGCGCCACAGGAACCGCTGATTCATCCCCCCATTTTCACACATGCACCTCCAGCCTGCCCTGGAGGTGCATTTTTTTCGTTCAGCTCTTGCCTATCAGTTGGAAAAAGAGAGCAGAATCGGCTTGCCAAACGGGGGGTTCTCATGTATAATGCGCGCGCATCCAAGCGATGATTCAAGCTATGTCCGGCAATCTCACTTACAAGCAGTCCGGCGTCGACACTATTGAGGCGCAGTCTTTCGTTTCTGATATCAGTGCACACGTCAAGCGCACGCAGAAAAACCGTCAGCTTTGCAATGCTTTCGGCCTCTTTGCGGCAGCATACGACCTTTCCTCCTACAAGGAGCCCGTTATCGTAACCGGTACGGATGGCGTAGGCACCAAGACCGAAATCCTCTTCGACATGGATATGCTCGAAACCGCCGGTAAGGACCTGGTGGCCATGAATGTGAATGACCTGCTCACCACCGGTGGCGATCCACTCCTCTTCCTTGACTACCTCGGTATTTCCAACCTCGAAACCGAGCGTCCCCGCATCACCCGTCTGGTGGCCGGTATGTGCGATTACCTCGAAAGCTGCAACTGCATCCTGGCCGGTGGCGAAACCGCTGAAATGCCCGGCGTTGTGCCCGAGGGTCTGGTGGAACTGGCCGGCTTCAGCATCGGCTGCGTGGAAAAGAGCGAAATGATTGACCCCAGCCAGGTGGCCGTGGGCGATATCCTCATCGGCTACCCCAGCGATGGTTTCCATGCCAACGGCTGGAGCCTCGT
>JAFNWZ010000307.1 GCA_017379255.1 Akkermansia sp.
CCTCTCCGAAGTGGTCAAGGCCATGTAACGTGTCACCCCAGATGGGATGCCCCGGCAGATATCAACCTGCCGGGGCTTCGCTTTACTCTACAATCTGCGGTTGTTTCCTGCCTCTTGCTGGCTTTGCTTCCTGTGTCTCATCCGCATCACCCGTGCGCTTGTATACATCCCTGCCAAATCGCGTCAGATTGCCCAGGGTGGCCGCCGCAAGCGTTAAGCTGGAAGCAGTAGCCAACGGACCCACCGTGCTGTTCTGAGCCCATCCAGACGCGCCGCCCAGGGTGCGCATCAGGCCGGTCAATGAGTTCAGGTGCTTATCCCAGCTGGCATCCTTTTCCACGTTGCGATACACCTGCTTTGTGTACTTCCACAGGTCTGAATAAGGCACGACCATTTCCATCGGGCTGCTCTGTGGCATATACCCACCGGCAATCTTGTGCTTCACCCACTCAACGCCCGTACCGAACACAGGAACGCTGCCCAGGTCATTGAACACAATGTTTGTGCCCAAGGTCAGCCACCATTGCGCTGCATTTTCATCGTCATCACCATAACCACGCATCCAGTCCACAAGTGCCAGAATGAGGGCGTTTAGCAGACCGTAAGAGAATACAGCCGTACCCAGTCTGGCATACTGGCCGTTCATGGCCAGGGCGATGTACTCACCCAGCTTGGCCAGGGTCTCAGACTTGAACATTGTGAGGAAGTTACCCAGGCATCCAGCCCATCCACCACCGGCTGTCCAGAAGTTCTGCTGCGTACGCAAGCGGGGCTGAGCCACACGGTCAACCATCAATCCAGCCGTCTGAATCGCCACGCGTCGCAGTTCTTCATCGGGTACCAGGCCGTCCTTGTTCTCAGCCTTGGCTTTCTGGTACACCACTTCCGCAAGTGCCAGGCATGCCCTGGTGTTGCTCTTCACGTCCACGTAGTGGATGGCATCCATGGCAGTCTCAGATACCAGTTCAGCGGTGCGTCCCAGCTTACCTGGTACTTTCTCATTCGGGGTAAGCATGGTTGCCCGCTCAATTTTACGCCCGCGCACGTTCTTTCTGCCCCGGATGTATGCAGCCTGCTGTATCTCTTCCAGGGTGATGTCGGTCGTACCGGTCATTGCCTTGGATAGCGCGACCAGGTAATCACCGAATCCCACGCGGTGATAGGTCAGCGTCTTGCACACCTCGCCGTTCTCGATGACCTTGGTGGGCACCAGACCACCGACCAGGCCGTGCAGTAGTGCGCTGACCTGCTTTATGATGGAATAGACGTTACCTGCCAGGCGGGACACAGCGTATGCAGACAGTAGCTTGCCGAATAGACGGTTCATCAGGGCGTTCACTCGCATGTCTGCCAGGGCTGCGCCGTCCAGCATCTTTGTCCACCCGGTGATGAGCGTGAGTGCAGCCTCACCCAGCTCCGCCCTGAGTCGCTTCTCAAACAGCGGATGGCTCAGCAGCGTTTTCCATTCCCGGGTGATGTGGCTGGTGCAGATGTAGTTGTTCTGCTCTTTCATCGTGCCGATGAATACGGTAGTGGCCGATGTCATCCAGTTGATTTTCTGGTTGTGGTATTGACGCGGGGTGAGTATGCCGTACTTGCCGCACCCGATGCCACCATTAGCATCACTCTGCCCAGGATTATCGCCTCGGTCTTTCAGCGTGGAGATGTCGAACATGCCCCGGAAGTAATTCTCACGATGAGCGAACGGCACACCGTTGTACGCCTCATAGACTTCTGCCAGGAGCTTTCCGTGCTCAGACAGCTTCTTTCGCATCGCGTACCCCCAGCGCAGCACGTCTTTCCCTACGTACTCGCGCAGCTGCTGCAAGGTGGATATGCTCAGCCCGTTCCCCACCATAAGATGGGCATAGTCAGGCTGCTCAAATGTCAGGATGGCGAACATCATCGCTTCCTTTGTCGCCACTATTTCGCTCTTGTATGAGTACTCTGTGACCAGGCTGTAATGCTCAGGGGTGCGCCCTTTGGCCTCATTCCGTTTCACCATATCCTCCAGTCGGTGGATAACATCCTCACCAGGGATGACTGGTTTCTCCTGATTCTTCTTGGCCTCCTCCATCAGCCTGTCTCGGCGTTCCTGCCGCTGCTCTGGTGTCAATGCCAGCCAGACCTTGGCATCCTCTGCTGTGATACTGATGGTCTCACGCACCGGGATGTTGAGATAGATGCCCGTGTGTTCCGTCTGGTTGTTGCTGTTCACCCAGGCTCCGATGTCTTTCTCATTATCCAGGCCGGTGATTTCATGCAGCGTATCATACAGCCAGGTGTGCAGCTCATTCTGGAAACACAGCGTCTTTTCATGCGCCTCTGCAATAAGGCGAAGATGCCGGTCAGCGAACTCTGCACCCAGTTTCTTACGGAGTGCCACCATCAGCTGGCTATAACTCATGAAGCCCATGCCGAACTTCTTGACTTTGGTCAGATTGTCAGACTTCTCCTTGCTGTCATTCTCCTGGCGTGTCGCCTGCATCTCGGATAGTGGAGTAGTGAAGTGATTCGCCATAATCATTCTGGTGTAATCAGCTCTTCTCCGCTCCTTGTCCAATTTTCTCTGCCAAGAAGTGCGGCCAGACGTCACCATCTCCACCATCACACCACATGCTCGGCGTGCCTGTTCCACTCCCATGTTCTCCCAGCAGCCAAATGTATGAGCCAGGAAAAGCTCATCTTCCA
>JAFNWZ010000308.1 GCA_017379255.1 Akkermansia sp.
CTGTCACCCGTTCCACGGGTTCCTGTTATTTTTTTTGAGGTAGCAGGCGCTGCGCGTGCTAACGCACGCTTGCACCTGCCTAACATCTGTCGCCCACTGCCGTGGGCTATGAATTCCGCTCGCTTCCGCCTTCGCTAAAGCCACGCCGTGACAGGACGCTCGCCGCTAAACAATTTAGCAGCGTATTGTCAATTAGCTGTGCTACAAGAATTTGAAAGCAGTCCTAATGAAACGTTGGGACACATGAGACGCAGAACAGCGGCCTGGCGGGTATATTTCATCAGGAATCCGGGTGGTGGCGCGCAGCCACCCCACAGAGAGCCAGCAGGGAAAGCGTGGCCGTAGCAGGACCGGGAATCAGCCGCCAGTTTGCAGTCGCGCCCGGGTCAAGGCAATACACACCGCTTATATATGTATCTGCACCATAAAGGGTATGCGTCCCAACATAAATTTCAACACCCTCCCCCGCCAGTAATACCGCCGCATCGGATTTTCCACACTAACAGCTTGCCAGGCCTGCCGGATTCAGCTAACATGAAACCGTAACAAATAACCATCTTCCAGACACCATGAATCTGAGACCTTTTTTATGTTCTGTGCTTGTTTCCGCATTCCTGCTCCCCCTGCATGCCATGGGCAAGAGTGAAGCCCGCGATTCGCAGGGGCGTACGCCGCTCATGAAGCTGGTGTGGCGTGCGGACACAACCGTTCAGCAGGTGCAGCAACTCCTTGATGCCGGGGCTGATATCAACGCCCGGGATACGGACGGCAACACGGTGCTCATGCGAACCTGCCGGGTGGGATGGTATTGCCATGAAGACCCGGAGGATTTCCCTGTGGTACGCTTCCTTATAGAGAAAGGGGTGGATGCACATGCCCGCAATGCCGCCGGGCAGAATGCTCTGGAAGTTGCCATGTGTTCCCGTGAGGCGAACAAGAAGGTTCTGAGCTATCTCCGCCAGCTCGGGCTCACGCACCAGCTGGGTGCAGAGCTGGCCATGGCTGCCGGACACGACAGACCGGAGGAGGTCAGGCGCTTGCTGGCAGCCGGAGCAGACCCGAATTTTGCGAATGCAGCGGCGCTGCATCTGTGCCTCAGCGTGGGGACCTACGGCATGCAGCATGAGAATGAGATTGTGCGCATGCTCCTGGACGCCGGGGCGAATCCGAACCTGTGCGCGGAGGATATCCTTTATACCGCCGCGCATGGTGCCTCCGTTGAGGCAATCAGGCAGATTTTGCAGCACGGCGTGGATTTCTCATCCATTGATATCGATCAGTCATCCACGTGGATGGCTGCAGGATGGGCGCACCGAACGACCTTCCGCGGACCTCTATTCGACCAGCTGCTGGCAAGCGGAGCCCGGGTAAACGGGAATACCGGGTACTATGCCCCTCTCCTGACCCAGGTTGTCAAAGACCCGAAACAGGGCGGGAAAGAACTCCGTTACCTCCTCTCCATCGGCTGCAATCCCTTGCAGAAGGATAAACACGCGAAAACAGCCCTGGAATATGCCCGCGAACTCAACCGCACCGAGCTCATTCCCCTGCTGGAAAACGCACTGGATAAATAGAGGAAACACCACTTGCGAGGCCAGGCAAGAATGAGCCCCGGCCTCCCTCCCCCTCTTGCAGCTCTGTTTTTCCACTTCTGAACCCTCTTCCGTGGGCTCTGATGAGTAATGGTCTGGTACGTGAAAGCATAGCCTGCACATCTACTGTCTGATGCGTACCGTAACACGTGTTGCTCCTGTTTTTTGAACCCACTGCTTTTGCGGCATCGTCAATAAAAATGAAGAAAAACGCAATCCATGCTTGCACAGCTAAATGAAAACTGCTAGAATACCCTACGGAATAGATATGAAATAACACATCTCTCTACTTCTGCACTTACCATTAAAACGAAATATGCCATAAGCACAACACTAGCTCATCCAGCCATGAAGCGTTCCCTTTTCCTTGCCTGTTTCTGTCTTGCGGCCTCATCTGCCACTGCGGCAGTCGGAGATATTATTACCCCCTCCGGCAAAGAGGTTTACCATATTGATGGTGTAGAAATCAACACTTTTTATGGGACAACAAATTCCAACTACACCTCAGCTATACAGGCGGAATCTACTCGCCTGTAC
>JAFNWZ010000025.1 GCA_017379255.1 Akkermansia sp.
GCGGTTTCCATGCACCGCTTTGCCAAGTGCACCAAATGGATTATCCTGCTGTTCAACAACACGGCCAACGCCATTGCCCACCGCGTATTCGGAGTAGACCCGCATTATGAGCCCAACGAATCCCACAGCGCAGAGGAGATAGCCCTCATTGTGGAAGCCAGCGGCCGCAGCAAGGAAGTAACCGAAACAGAGGCGGAAATCTCCATGAACGCCCTGGAGCTCAACGACCGCTCCGTGCGCGATATCCTGGTGCCGCGCAGCCGGGTGGAGGTGCTGGATGTCAACAAGGGGTTTGATGAACTGCTGGAGCAGGTGCTCAGCAGCCGCCACAGCCGCTTTGCGCTGGTGGAAGGGCACCTGGACCATGCCAGAGGGTGGATTCATGTGAAGGATGTGCTGCAGATGGTACACAGCGGCACGCGCGACATTCTGGCCGAGCGCCGGGAACTGAAAGTGGTACCCGAAACCATGAAGCTGGATACCCTGCTCGATTTCTTCTCCAGGGAGCACACGCACTTTGCCCTGGTGGTAGATGAATATGGCGAAGCCCAGGGCCTGGTGTACCTGGACGATGTGCTGGAGGAAATCGTGGGCAACGATATCCAGGACGAATTCGAGATGGAAGCCGCGCGCACCTTCTTCAAGGTAGATAAAGGGCAGTACATTGCCAGCGGAACCATTGCGCTCTTTGACCTGGAGGAAGAACTGCCCGAACTGGGCGAATTTGAAAAAGACAGCGGCATTTCCACCCTCAGCGGCTATATCACCGACCGCCTGGGCCACCTGCCCGAATGTAACGAACAGATCCGGCACCGTGATTTCCTCATCACCGTCATCGGCACCGATGGCCGCCGCGTTACCCAGGCCCGGATTGAATACGCCCCGCTTCCCTCTGATGAGGACGACGATTTAGACGACTAACTCCCCCCCATAAACAACCATGCATATCTACGAAACACTTTCCCTTGCGCCCACCGGCTTTGCCATGGGCATGGTCCTCATGCTGCTGAGCCTGTATGTACTGCTCTGTCCGGAGAAATTCCGCCGCCAGCTGGCAGCAGCCCACGCCAAAAGCAGCGCCGGCACCGTGCTTCTGGGCATTGATTTCCTCTGGGTGGCGCTGCTGCTCTTCAAGGCAGACTGGAATGCGCTCTGCATGCCGCTTTTTGAGTTTGAGAACTTCCGCGGCATTCTGCTGCTGCTCTGCCCGGTCATCTGGTTCATCATGAGCAGCATGGCCAAGGAACAACTCTTTGCCCGCGCGCTGGGCTTCTTCCTGCTGCTGCTGGCCATCGTGCCCATGAGCGCAGCCTTCCTGAAAGACCCCGCCACGCGTATCCTCATCCCGCTGTGGTGGTATCCCGTTCTCACCGTGGCCATGTTCTGGGTGGGCAAGCCCTACCTCTTCCGCGACTGGGCTGCCTGGCTGGTGCAGCGCCCGGCTGTCATCTCCGGCATCGCGGTGTTCAATTTCGTCTACGGCCTGGCCATCTGCACCTGCGCCGGGCTCTTCTGGTAACATTCATCTGAAGTTCAAGAATATGATTTCGCTCTACACCGCCGACTACGTGGTCACGCAGAATGATGCGCGCGATATCATCCGCGACGCCGCCGTGGATGCGACAGGGGTCGCCGCCGCAGCCGGGTACACCTTCCCCGACGGATCCGCTGCCGGCACAGGCACCGCCGACAGCCGGGGCGCCGTGTCCGTCCTGCTGGAGGCC
>JAFNWZ010000309.1 GCA_017379255.1 Akkermansia sp.
ATCTGTGCAAGCTGAGCCATACTTGCCCATTCGGTTTTAACTCCACAAGTCTGGGTAACGGCTAAGGTTTTCATTCGCTCGCTCACCTGGTCTACAATCATCTGGGTTATTGTAGCAAGGTGTGCCGGTGTAGCAATGGGAGATACGTCTACCATCTTAAGAGTCTCAATACATTCCTTGTTAGTCTTTGATAAGTTCATCATAATGCAATAAAATCTGTTTCACTGCCTAAATTTTAAGTTACGCTGAATTATCTGTCAAATGGTAGAGCAAACTTTTTCATAAAAAATTCCTGCCCGAGATAAACCCGGACAGGAACTTGAATTCGAGAGCTTATCAGGCTTCCCTAGCAGAAGCGTAACTCTCTGATGACCCGTAATCAACAAAGAGAATATTGCCGAACTTCTGCATAGCAGCCTGTTTCTTTCGGATGTTGGTGCGATAGTAAGCGCGATCCTGCTGGATATTCTCATGACCAACCAGGGCACAAGTCATATCTTCACCCACACCGGCATCTCGCAACGTGGTAACAGCATAGTTACGCAAACCGTGGAAGCTCTTGGTGCTAACATTACGCTGACCGTTTGAGACCTTTACCTTCTGATTGCTGGCAATGCCTAACCCTTTCAGGTGTGTGATGAACTCTGTCGAGAGATATCCTTTACTGCGGAGGTACTTATTCGCCATGATTGGAAGAACATAGGTCTCAGAGCCCTCTTGTATCTCCTGGATTTCACGGAGTCGGGTGGCAAGCTGAGGTAACATGGGAACCTCAACTCCATATCCCGTCTTCTGGGTATCAAAGCTGATTACTCCCTTCTCAAAGTCGATATGTTCCCACTTGAGACAAGCGCAGTCACCAATACGCTGACCAGCTGTTCCCAGACAAATAAGAACCATGTCTCGCCAATCCTGTGGGAGCTCCGTGAGCATTCTGCGAACTTCCTCGTGCGTAAAGAGTTCTCTCTTTATCGGACGATCCTTGGGGAGTTTAACATTGTCCAAGGGAGAGCGAGAGAGATAGCCATTCCGGACAGCAGCATTAAATGCACATGCAATGCTACCCTTGTAACGTCTGACCGTACCTGCGCTGACTTTTGTTGCAGCGTAATCGATGAAACCCTGGCACATATCGCTGGTAATCCGATCGAGGCGTTTTAGAGCATCAGCCCCAAGATATTTCATGAACAGACGGAATGCTCGCTTCACATTCGATTGGTTCTGCTCACCTCCTGCGATATCAAAATCGTCAAGGTAGGTTTTTAGGATGGGGACTTTAGAGCCTCCTGCTGCATCGGCAACAGCTCGGAGCGCATCAATCTGCTTGTCCAATAGAGAGTTTCCTCGGGCAAGGGATTCCATGTTCTCTGCCTGAGCCTGAGCCATCTTCTTCAGCTTAGCTGGCGTATGATTTACATCCTTGAGATTTACCCCTGTGCTTTTGCGAATCTTCTTACCGTTAACGTAGAAAACCGCGTACCATGTCTTTCTTCCTGCTCTTTTTTCTATGCTAGCCATTTTTATCTTATTCTATTGAAAATTAAAGTCGTAGCTATTGCTACAGCTAAAAGTCTAGAAGAAAGCGATAAAATTGCAAGGCCCATAAGCCACTTTTTTTTGCCATAGTGCGATTTTTTTACACATGTTGTTCCACAGTCCTCCTTTAGTCTACCAAATCAAAGCCGAATGAGAGCACTAAGTGCTCTTTCTCTGACCCCCGAAAAGTGGGCGTATACAGGGAGGCTAAAGAGGGCGGATAAAGGGCGGATAAATGGAGCGTGAGTCAAATGTCGCACAAGTGCCGATTATTTTGTACAAACCGCTGAAAAACAAAGAGCGGCAGTCGTAAAACTGCCGCTCTTTGCATGTTGTTTTAGCGTGCTCGAAGGGGGACTCGAACCCCCACGGGTCTCCCCATTAGATCCTTAGTCTAACGCGTCTACCAATTCCGCCATCCGAGCATTGGTTTCGCACTGGGTGCGGCCAAAATATACACCACATGGCGGTGGATTGCAAGACTTTTTTTGTGGAAAGTGGAAAATTTATTGTTTTCTGCCGCGGTAAGCGCCATTCTGGTCATAAAACCGGCCGTTTTCCTGGCGGCCGCGGTAGGCACCGTTGCGGTCGTAGTAGCGGCCATCATGCGTGCGGCCCTGGTAGGCGCCGTTGCGGTCATAGAAGCGGCCATCCTGCACGCGGCCCTGGTAGGCGCCGTTGCGGTCGTAGAATCGGCCGTCCTGCATGCGGCCCTGGTAGGTACCGTTGCGGTCGTAGAAGCGCTTGTTGCCGCTGGAGTCGGTTTCAGTCCGCCCCTGGTAGGCGCCGTTGTGGTCATAGTAGTTTTCTGCAAGCGCGGGCAGCAGGGGCAGGACGAGCAGGAGGATGAGTAGTTTTTTCATGGAATCAGTTGACGGTGGCGGTGGTTTCTCCCTTGGCCAGGCAGATGCGCAGCTTATCTCCGCTGTGCAGGGCGGCGGCATCGCGTGCCAGTTTGCCATCTGCTGTGCTGACGAGGGCGAAGCCGCGGTCGAGCGCGTTCTGGGGGCTGGCGGCGGTGATGCGGGCGGCCAGGGTTTCGAGTTGTGCGCGCAGGGTTGCCAGGCGGGTGTGCAGGGTGTGCAGGAGTGTCTGCCGGCGGTGCTGCAGCTGCGCACTGGCGTGCTTGATGTGGCGCAGTACGGCGGTGGTGGAGAGGCGGGCCTTGCTGACGGCGAGTCTGTTGCGTTCTTGTTGCAGGCGCTGGTGCAGGGTGGTGTGCAGGGCTTCGGTGAGGGTGTCGAGGCGCTGCTGGTAGGGAGCCAGCAGTTCCAGCGGCGTGCCCAGGCGGCTTTGTTTGGCGAGCTTGAGTCGCAGGTGCGCCATTTGCATGCTGCGGGTGAGCTGGCGGCGCAGGTTGTCTGCCACGCCTGCGAGCCAGGCGCGCAGTTCTGCGGCATCGGGTGTGGTGAGCTCAATGGCGGCGGTGGGGGTGGGGGCGCGCAGGTCTGCCACAAAGTCGGCTATGGTAAAATCGGTCTCATGTCCTACGGCTGAGACGACGGGGACGGGGCAGGCGGCAATGGCTCGCGCCAGCACTTCCTCGTTGAAGCACCATAAATCCTCCAGACTGCCGCCGCCGCGGGCAATGATGATGTAGTCCACGGCGGGCAGGTTGTAGCGCGCTGGGTTGCCCAGTTGCTCCAGGGCGCGGGCGATGCCGAGCTCTGCTCCTTTGCCCTGCACTTGCACGGGGTAGAGGTAGGTCTGTATCCATGGGGCGCGCTGCTCCAGGCGGTGGCGCATGTCCTGGATGACGGCGCCTGTGGCGCTGGTGACCAGGGCTACGCTTTGCGGAAAGCGCGGGATGCGGCGTTTGCGGGCGGGGTCGAAGAGCCCCTCGGCTGCCAGGCGGGCTTTCAGTGCTTCGAATTGCTGCTGCAGGGTGCCTACGCCCGCTTCCCTGGCGGATTCGACGATGAATTGCAGCGAGCCGCGGCCCTCCCACACGGTGGCTTTTCCGCGCAGTTCTACCAGCATGCCTTCGCGCAGCCTCAGCCGCAGGCTGCGTGCGCGAAAGGCATACAGGGCGCATTGCAGCTGGCAGTGCGCATCTTTGAGGGTGAAGTAGATATGCCCGCTGCTGGCGGATTTGCAGGAGCCGATTTCGCCCACTACGCTCTGCTCGCCTACGTTGACTTCCACTGTCTGCTTGAGACGGCAGACCAGTTCTGTTACCGAAAGGGCCATGGGGTAGCAAGTTGATTACTTCGTACTTCCCACCTCGTACTTCGTCCTTTATTTCTGGTTGGGGTCCTGCCAGGCGGGGTCGAAGCCTTTGGCGTAGGTGAAGAGGTCGCGGTGGATGTACTCGTAGTAGGTTTCCTTGGCTTCGTCATCCAGACGATACCAGATGGCTACATTGAGTGCGCGGGCGACCTTCTGCATCATCTTGAGGGTGAGTTCGCGTCCCTGGCGGGCTTTCTGCACCTGCTTGTGGGTGAGCTGCTCGGTGGAGACGCTGACAAGGTCGTGATTATCCAGCCCCCAGTATTGCATGATGGAGTCAATACGCTGGGTGCCGTGGTTGAGTTCGTTTA
>JAFNWZ010000310.1 GCA_017379255.1 Akkermansia sp.
GAACTCGAGCAGGGTGTCGAGCTTCATGGTCTCGGGCACCACCTTAAGCTCGCGGCGCTCGACCATGATATCGCGGGTGCCGCTGTGCACCATGCGCAACACGTCCTTCACATGAATCCAGCCCTTGGCGTGGTCCAGATGCCCGGAAACGAGGGCAAAACGGCTGTGGCGGCTGTTGAGCACCTGCTCCAGCAGTTCGTCGAAATCCTTGTTGATATCCAGCACCTCCACGCGGCTGCGGGGTACCAGAATATCGCGCACGGAGCGGTCGTTAAGCTCCAGGGCGTTCATGGAAATCTCGGCCTCGGTCTCGGTCACTTCCTTGCTGCGGCCACTGGCCTCCACGATGAGGGCGATTTCCTCAGCGCTGTGGGATTCATTCGGCTCGTAGTGCGGGTCGACGCCGAACACGCGGTGCGCGATGGCGTTGGCCGTGTTGTTGAAGAGCAGGATAATCCACTTCGTGTACTTCGCAAAGCGGTGCATGGATACGGCGGTACCCAGGGCGATTTCGAGCGGCTTGCGGATGGCCAGGCTCTTGGGCACCAGCTCACCCAGCACCACGTGCGCAAAGGTGAACAGCGCGTACGATATGGTGTAGGAAATGACATGCACCACCGTGGGGCTCAGGTGCAGCCAGCAGCTCAGCGGGCTTTCAATCAGGCTGGCGATGAAGGGTTCACCCATGGCACCCAGTGCCAGAGAGGCAAAGGTGATGCCCACCTGGTTGGCTGAAAGGTAGGTATCTAGGTGGCGCACAATGTGCCTGGCCGTGCGGCGGCGGTGGGCCTGCGCCCTGGTGTCGGCGCTGTCCTCCACCAGCTGGCTTTCGCGCACGCGGGCACACGCAAATTCATTTGCCACGAAAAAGGCATTCAGGAACAGGAAGAAGCTGATGCCTACAATGAAGAGCACAATCTCACCCGCGCCGGGGTAGGTCCATTCCAGCTGGGCGATTTCCTCTGGGGTTAGAAAGAATTGCATGATGTCTGGTTAAAGCTTTTCGTACACGCCTTCATCGCGCTTCTGCATCACGGTAAAACCGGCTTTCTTCGCATCGGTGATGGAGAGCGGGGCGTTTATCTTGGGTACGTTCACGTTGCCGATTTTTTTGCGTACCGGGTTCTTGCAATACATGCAGTGCGTCAGCGGGGCGCGGTCTACCGGGCGCATCAATTCAAAGCCCTTGCGGCACATGCGACAGGAGCGCTCCGGGTCTTCCGGGTTCTCGGAGATGTATTCGTATATCGGCATCGGGTAAAATAAAGCCACGCGGGCTAGTCCGTATAGGATAGCCCGCGTGCAGAAATTGTCAAGTCTATATCAGGACTTACCAGCTGGACTTGGTCACACCGGGAATCATGCCAGCGTTGGCCAGTTCGCGGAAAGCGATACGGGAAAGGTGGAAACGGCGCAGGAAAGCGTGGCGACGCCCGGTGAGCTCGCAACGGTTCACGAGACGCACGGGAGAAGCGTTGCGCGGCAGCATCGTCAGACCGATGTAGTCGCCTTCAGCCTTCAGCTTAGCGCGGAGGTCTGCATAACGAGCCGCGACAGCTGCCTTCTTCTTGTTTCTTTCAATCCAGCTTTTCTTTGCCATAACTTTGTGGGCGGGATATATACAGCATATCGGCTTATTAGTCAAGCGGAATTTGCTCCGAATTTCAAAATTTATCGTTTTAAGGCACTTTTATGAAAAAAAGACTTCCTTTATCCCTAACTATGTGGTAGGGATATAACTATGAATCGTTTTATCCTATATGCGATGATGGGAGCGCTTCCGGCACTGGCAGCGGTGGAGTTTGATGCCATCTACGGGGATGGCATGGTGCTGCAGCGGGGGCGTGCGGTGCAGGTGCGTGGCACGACGGATAATCCCTCTGAGCCGGTGACGGTGCAGTTCAACGGCCAGAAGGTGAAAGCCGAGGTAAAGGGCAAACACTGGCAGGCGGTGCTGCAGCCCATGGAGGCCAATGCCCAGGGGCAGCCGCTGGAAGCCAGCCAGAACGGTTCTTCTGCCACGGTGCAGAATGTGGTGGTGGGCGAAGTATGGGTGGCCAGCGGGCAGTCCAACATGCTCTGGCGTCTCAACCAGACACCCGGTAACGCCCAGACCATTGCCCAGTCTGCCAATGAGAATTTCCGCTTCTACCATAGCGAACCCAAGGTGCATACATCCCCGGCCCGTTACGATGCGGCTTTGCTGCAGCGCGTTCAGGAAAAGCGCATGTATGAAGGCAAGTGGGCGGTGAGCTCCCCGGCATCCTCTCCGCGCATGAGCGCCGTGGGCTATTACTTCGGGCAGGCTCTGCAGAAGGAACTCGGCGTGCCCGTGGGCGTGATTCATGCCTCCCTGGGTGGTTCCAATATGCTGGCCTGGATTCCCCGCGATGTGGTGAAGAAGGAATACCCCGGCTGCCAGGGCAGTGATTGGGTGAAGAGCAAGTTTGCCAGCGCCTGGGTGCGTGGCCGCGCGCAGCAGAATGTGGGCCCGGGTGGTGATTTCGCTCTCCACCCCTATGCTCCTTCTTATCTGTACGAAACCGGTATTGAGCCCTGGGAGGGATTCCCTGTGGCCGGTGTTATCTGGTACCAGGGTGAATCCGATGCTGAAATCCTGGATAATGAACAGAACAAGAAGCTGCTGAAGGATGTCATCACTTCCTGGCGCGATAAGCTCGGAGATGAAGAGCTCCCCTTCCTGCAGGTGCAGCTGCCGCGTATCAATGATAAGAGCAAACTGCGTGCCTACTGGCCGGAGTTCCGCCAGGTGCAGGCCGAGGTGGCCGAAGAACTCCCCGCCGTCGGTTGCGTGGTGACTATGGACCTGGGCTCGACCAACAGCGATGTGCATCCTCCGCGCAAGGTGGAGGTGGGCGAGCGTCTGGCCGCTACGGCGCTCAGCATGGTCTATGGCAAGGAAACGGCCGCCAGCGGACCTGTCATCAAAGGATTCAAGGTCAAGGGCAGCAAGGTACAGGTCAGCCTGGACAATGCCGAGGGACTCAAGACCACGAATGGTGCTGCCCCGGTGGGTTTTGAACTGGCTGGCAGCGACAAGGAATTTGCCCCGGCAACTGCCGAAATCAAGGGGGACAAAATCATCCTCACTGCCGATGCTGTCAAGTCTCCCAGGTACATGCGCTACGGATGGTCCGTGTTCATGGAGCCCAACCTGGTGAATGAGGCCGGCCTGCCCACGGCTCCTTACCCTGCCTCCGATGGCAAGACTGCCAGGAAAGACAGGAAGAAGCGTAAGTAAGCTGGTTAGCTTTCAATAAAAAGCACCGGGGGAAAATCCCCCGGTGCTTTTTATTGGCAGAGGAAAGAGTTCATTTACACCCAGCCAAGGCCCACGGCCTGGCGCACGCGGGTGAGCACCTTGGCAGCCTCTTCGCGGGCGCGGGCGGCGCCGGTGTTCAGTACATCGTCCACATATTCGGGGTGGGCGAGAATCCACTCGCGCTTTTCGCGGGCAGCGCGGAAGTATTCCCAGTAGGCCTCGAAGAGGTCTTTCTTGAACTGGCCGTAGCCAACGCCGCCGGCGTGGTGGGCATCGACCATGGCCTGGTACTGTTCCGGCGTGGCAAAAAGCTTGTAGAGTGCCAGAATGATGGAGTTTTCCGTGGGTTTCGGGTCTTCCAGCGGAGTGGCATCCGTCACCACCTTCTTGTTGATGAGTTTGCGCAGGGGCTTTTCCTCGCCGAAAATGGGCAGGGTGTTGCCGTAGCTCTTGCTCATCTTCTGGCCATCCAGACCGGGAACCACGGCGGTGGCTTCGGAGATGATGGCTTCGGGCATTTTGAGCAGGCCCTCGCCGAAGGTATCGTTAATTTTGCCCGCGAGGTCTCGGGTTACTTCCAGGTGCTGCTTCTGGTCTTTGCCTACGGGTACGGCATCAGAATCATACAGCAGGATATCCGCTGCCATGAGGGCGGGGTAGGCAAAGAGCGCGTGGCTGGCGGCAAAGCCCTTGGCCACTTTGTCTTTGTAGGAATGGCAGCGTTCCAGCAGCCCCATGGGGCACAGGGTGGAAAGTATCCAGGCCAGTTCGTTCACCTCCGGCACGGCTGACTGGGCAAAGAAGACGGCTTTTTCCGGGTCAAGCCCGCAGGCCAGGAAATCCACCGCCAGTCCGCGCGTGTTCTCGCGCAGCTTTTCGGCGCTTTCCATGGTGGTCATGGCGTGGTAGTTGGCGATGAAATAGAAGGCCTCGCCCTTTTCCTGAAGCCGCACGGCGGGCTCAATGGCGCCGAAGTAGTTGCCGATGTGGAGCTGTCCGCTGGGCTGTAATCCTGTGAGGAATCGCATATATGTTTGTGTGTATCTGAGTGTTTTTCTGAAAAATCACGAGCCGGGAGTTTCGTCTTCCTCCTGGGTGAGCAGGGCGTGCAGATAACGCGCCAGGCTTTCGGCGGTGTATGCCCCTTCGATGCTGCGCAGTTTCACGCCCTCTGCGTAGAAAACCGTGGTGGGGACTTTGGTGAGGTTGTAATCCTCGGCAATGGCCGGGTAGGCATCGGCATCAATCTCTACCACCTGCACGCCGCCTTTTTCCGCTTCTGTCAGTTCCTGCAGAGATTTGCGCATGGCTGTGCTGTGGCGGCACCAGGGCGCAGTGAAGCAGAGCAGCAGCGTGCGGCCCGAAACCTCCGTCACCTGGCGCATGTCCTGCCCCTCGTATGTGCTGTACAGCTTGTACCGGGGGCCTCCCTTCAGCATGGTTGGTACCTGCTTATCTGTGCGGATGAGCGCCTGCAGCGACTCCAGCTGGGGATTTGGTGCGGGTTTGGCGGGCGTGGTGAACGTGGCGGCGCGGTCACGCTTCTCCTGGTCTGATTCGCCACAGCTCACGCAGAGCAGGGGAGCCAGCAGCAGAACAAGCATGCGCGCAATTCGTCTCATGCGCGTAATCTTGCCATTTTTCCCTGCGGGTGTCAAGTCTGCCTTGCGTCTCTTTTGCTGCTTACGGTTGTGGGAGTTTCTCCCTGCTGCGCAGGGCGCGGAGGTCGCCCATGTGGCCATGTCCGGCGGCTTGTTCGGGGGTGGTGTTGCTATCCACCACGACAGTATAGGTTTTCGGGGTGGCGGTGGCCATGCTGAGCAGGGGCAGGGTGGCGTGGAGGAGCGGTTTCATGGAAATCAGTTGCAGGATTTCAGGAGGTCAATGAGGCGCTGGGCGTGCTGGCTGGCTTTTTCTGAGATTTCTGCAAGCTGCTGAGGGTCGTTGCGCATGTGGTAGGAAACGCCGCCCGTGCCGATGCTGCCGCCCCATTCCATGCCGGTGAACTGGCAGGTGGCGCGCAGGTTGGCAAAGAAGGATTCCCAGTCCATGGCGTCGGCGGGAGCTCCGGAGGTGTAGGAGATGATGAGTGTCTTGCCGCGCAGTTTATCGCCCGTGCTGCCGTGGGAGAACCCATGCAGGAAGGTTTCTTCCATCCAGCGGTGCAGCAGGGATGGCATGGAGAACCAGTAGACCGGGAATTGCAGCACAATCACATCTGCCCAGAGCAGGCGCTCCTGTTCGGCGGCGGTGTTAATCCGGAAATCCGGGTACAGGCGGTCGAGGTATACGGTGCGGCTGCCGGGCAGGGCGGTTTCCAGTTGCTCCATGATGGTTTTGTTGGCAACGGAATCGCTGGTGGTGTTGGTGTGGCCGCAGATGATGAGGATATTTTTCTTCATGATGCTCCAGTATACCTGAGACGCCGTGCTGTTGCAAGATTGTTATGGGAAAAAGGATTGTTTTTGAGGAGGAAATATGGTAGATTCCTGTTGTGATGAGAAGCCAGTATCGTGCCATTGTTGCTGCGTTGTGTCTGCCCGGTCTGTTGAACAGCTGTTATTTCAACTCGACGGCCCGGTTGTATGATAGCGCAGAGTATGAGGCCCGCGCCAATGCTGCCGATTTGAACACGATGCCCAACCCGGTGGTATACCAGAATGGGAATTCGTACTATATCGAGCTGCCGCGTTACCGCTACGGCACGCCGCTGCGGCTTCACCGCTCTGTGTTTGACCAGGAGCAAGCCCCCGAACCCTGTCTTGAACCCCGTGGAACGGGGATGTACCGCATTCCGGAGGACCTGGCTCTGTACCTGACCGGCAAGGGCGGGAAGATGACCGATATGTTCCGGCTGGAGGAAGTGCCGGATGCAGAAGAAATCAAGCAGCTCAGCCGCCGTATGCCGGTGGTGAAGCGCATGGCGGAGCGCCACGTTCACTACACGTACCATTCTCCGGATGCCACGTGGCTGCGTGTTGCGGCGCCCTTCAACTGGCTGCTGGTGGATGTGCCGGTGACGGTGGCGGAGAATGCCGCTATGCTGGCGGGCGTGGCTGGTGTTATCTGGTTGCTGGCAGAGGTGGATGATGACGATTGTGATGATTGCCACCACCATGGGCACCGCCATCATCATTGATGCGGAGATACTTTGCGTATGAAGGGCGATGCTGCACAGATGACTGCTCCGGGGCGCTTCCGGCGGTTCTGCCGGAGCTGCTGGCAGGTGCCGCTGGCGTTGGCATTGGCTTGTTGTATCTGGGGGCTGGCACTGCTGCTGGCCATGGGGATTGATTCCTGGAGCGGGGGGCTTTCTTCCGTGAATGAGGTGCTTACCGGGGTGGTCATGGTGGTTTCGCTGCTGGGGCTGGCTGTGGGGTGCGTGGCTTTTCTGTGGCTGCTGGTTTGCACGGTGTGTTGCTGCCGCAGGCGGGCGTGGCTGCAACTGCTGCGCTGCTGGGGTAGCATGGCTGTGGCCTGCCTGGCGGCGTTCGGCTGCATGTGGTGGGTTGCGTTTCAGTGTATGTTTGGGGATAAGGTCGATTGGTACATGCTGGGGGTGAATATCCCGGAAAATCGGGAGTATGTGACGCCCCGCGGATTGCGGGCGGTGCAGGGTGAGGTGCGCGAGGCTTTGCCCCGGGCTCAGGAGTTGTTGAGTCTGCGCCCGAATCGCCAGCCTCTGCAGGTGCTGGTGCAGATGCCGCCGCTGCCGAATCTGGAGAAGCTGACGCGCGAGGCGCCGGAGTTGCTGCAGGAATACCTGCTGCGCTGCCTGTATGCGGAGGCTACGAATCCCCGTTTTGATGCGCAGGTGCTTTCGCACTGGCACGAGCCGGTGGCTTTGGTGCATGCCCATGACCCGCAGAGCTATGTGTTGCGGCGGCTGGCGCCGGAGGTGATGGTGGATGGGCCGGGGGAGGCCGGTATCCGCGCAGACTGGGTATGGTGCCGGCCGCTGCATGGTCAGTGGTCGCTGGTGACGCCTCCGCAGTATCCTTTTGAAATCAAGCACGAGGAACAGGTGGCGGGGGCGGTGAAGCTGCTGGAAGAGAGCCTGGCGCCGCTGGCGGCGAATCCTACCCGCGCGGGGCTGGATGCGCTGCTGCCACCGCTGCCGCCGCAGAAGCCGTTTCTTTGTTTGTGGGATGCCTCGGGGGATGGCCGATACTATGCGCTGGTGGTGCTGCCACCAGGGTTCCCGGAGGGGGGTGTTGAATTGAAAGCGCGCGAGGTGTCGACCGGAAAACCTGTCAGTATTCATCATGGTTATATGCAGGTGGAGCCGCAGGGGACGGTGTGCAGCGTGGCGGTTGATACAATGCTGCTGGTGCAGAGCGGCGAGGTGAATGAGTTTTATGCCACGGAGTGGGAAATCTGGTTCACCCCTGAGGCGGGTGGTGAACCCCGCTGCCTGGGGAAACAGGAGTTCCTGCTGATGGGTGGGGATGCCTGGTGGTGATGCATAGAAAGGAGTTGCAGATATGTTCGGTGTTGAATGGCTAAAGCGGGTGTTGACTACTAAGCCCCGGCCTCGTACTCAGTACCTGGCAGAAACCTGGATCCGGGTGATTCTGGTGGTGCTGTGGGGGGTGGTTACGGTGGTGAACTGCCAGAAGGTTTACTATGCCCTGCAGACGGATCCGGAGGTCTGGGTGGTGGGGTATGTGGAAAAATTCCGCGATGTGTACAGGAAGCGTGGCAGCAGGGGGCGCGCGTATGATGCTGTGATTGAGGTGTCATTCGACTATATGGGGAAGCGCTATGAGGTGCGCGAGAAGGGGTACAATTTCAATACAGCGACTTATGAACAGGCTAAGGACAAACGGTGGATCAAGGTGTACGTGGTTCCCGGGAATCCGGAGAAGTCGATGCTGAGCACGGGGGTGACGGGGAAAGACTGGACTCTGCTTGTCATCGTCTGCCTGTTGGAAC
>JAFNWZ010000311.1 GCA_017379255.1 Akkermansia sp.
GAAGCACCTCGCGCAGCTGGGGAGTATCTTCCAGACCGGCCTTGGTGCAGAACGGCAGGGCGAGCTCCACGAACTTCTCAGGGGCCAGTCGCATGATGTGCTGCTGGTTCATCCACTTGCACTTGGTGATGTCGAACTTGGCGGCGGCGCGGTTCACGTTCTCGAGTGAGAAGAGGTTGATGAGCTCTTCCTTCGTGAATACCTCGTCATCGCTCTTGGGACTCCAGCCGAGCAGGGCGATGAAGTTCACCACGGCATCGGGCAGGAAGCCTTCCTCCGGGTAGTTGCCCAGCTGGGCGCCTACATCGCGCTTGCTCATCTTGGAACCGTCCGGGTTCTGGATGAGCGGGATGTGGGCATACACGGGCGGCTCCACGCCAAAGGCATCGAAAAGCTGCAGGTGTTTGAAGGTGTTCATGATGTGGTCCTCACCGCGGATGACATGGGTAATCTTCATCTCGATATCGTCCACCACGTTCACCAGGTGGAAGATATAGGAACCATCCGTGCGCTTCACCACCATGTCCGGGTTGATATCCACGTTGTTGTAGTCGACGGAGATGTCACCGCACACCATGTCGTGCAGGGTCATCAATCCCTCGCGCTTGAAGCGGAAACGCCACACGGTACCCTCGCTGGTGCCGGGGATTTCATCGCCGTTCTTGTCGCGCTTGTTGGGGGCGGGGCATTCGTACACACGGCCCATGTCCACGAGTTTCTGGAAGTAGCGGTCGTAGATGTCCTTGCGCTGGCTCTGGAAATAGGGAGCGAACTCGCCCCCCTTGCCTTCGCCTTCATCCCAATCCAGACCCAGCCAGCTCATGCCGGTGAAGATGGCCTTCATGGCATCTTCCACGTGGCGTTCCTGGTCGGTGTCTTCAATGCGCAGCACAAAAGTGCCACCCATCTTGCGGGTGAAAAGGTAATTGAACAGAGCGGTACGGGCACCACCGATGTGCAGATAGCCGGTGGGGGACGGAGCAAAGCGTGTGCGTACGTGCGTTGACATGCGCGCCTTATACACCTAATCAGGCGTTTTTTCAAGTCTAAACCGCCCCGAGCTGGGTGTCAGCCGAAGAAAAACGCCGCTACCCGGACAGGGAGCGGCGCAGAAGGGGGAATCAGCGGCGGCGTCTGCGGGATAGAAGAGCAACCAGGGCCGCAATGCTCAGGGTGGAGGTGACGGGCTCCGGAATGCGCTGCAGTGCCCATGTGTCACTTTCTGCTACATTTACGCTGATGATTTCGGCGATGTAAATCCCCTGAAGCATATAGTAGTCAAGGTAGATTTTGTTGTCGCCTTCCTTGTAATAGGTTTCAAGCTCAACAATTTCGTTTGGGTAATCATCGGAATCCGTAATCCACATACTGGAGATGGTCGGATTGCCTTCTGAGTCTTCGGTATATTCCACCCCCCAGAGGGTGATGCTGTGCCCGGCAAAACTCTTTCCTTTTATTCCGAGACTGATGGGGGCACTGCTTAATTGATTGATAATGGCTGTAGAAAGATCAATATCTTCATAAGTTGAATAACTCAGGAAATTACCCAGGTGTTCGGTTTTGTCCTTATTGGTACCGGGAATGGCGTCCCAGTAGTAACCGCCAAATTGGTTGAGGTCCGTCTGGATGGCACACAGGTTGGCAGGAATTGTGTATTTAGCTCTATCTGCGTTTTCATCTCCATAATTACCGCCTATCCACCATTGGATGCCCAGTACCGGGTTGCCCGTCATGCTGGCGGAGGCTTCATTGTAGCGTTGCCAGATGCCCTCACCCGCAGGAACAGAGGCGGAGGTAATGTAGAGACTTTGCCAGATGCCCTCACCCGCAGGAACAGAGGCGGAGGTAATGTAGAGACTTTGCCAGTAATCCAGAATGCAGCTGGCAGATGCCGCCCAGCAGAGCAGGTTATCGTTATCTGCGAGATGGTCATCATCGCTAGTCTTGTCGAAATCAATCCACCCGTTGTCCTGAGTAACGCCGTTCACCCATGTTTGTGCAGCGTAAACCTCAGTTGCAGCGCCCAGCAACACGCCACCGGTGATGGCTGTCAGTAATGCCCGTTTCATATACAGGGGTATTCTACCGTGTAGGAAGAGAGGCTTCAAGGAGAAAATTGCCTTGAAGCCTCAGATTATTACTTAATTTCCTGGAGGTTCATTTCTGAGCAGCCGTTCTTGATGAGATATGGCCTTCCAGTGCCAACCCTGGGGTAGATGTTGCGATGTTCCACTTTATTGCCCTGGAATGTCACCTTTGTGGCCGAGGTGGCAGAGAGCAGCGGCACCTGATGGGTGATGAAGGTGTTGTCAATAATGCGCACATTGCGGTGGTAGGCATCCTTCTGCTGTTGTATCCGGCGTACTTCCGGGCAGATGGCAATGAGTGCATCGGTGAACTGATAGAGCCCGGTGAGTCCGTGGCGGAAGGTGTTGCCCTGGATAAGCACATCCTGGCAGGCACCGCTTTCATACCACCCCTGGGCATCGCCCGCCAGCAGGATGGCGGAGCCGTGGGTGTGGTCGAAGTGGTTGCCGATGACGCGTACGGGGCTGGGCGTGGTGAAGAGCGCCCCTCGGGCGCGGTTATGGCGAATGGTGTTCTCGCAGAAGTCAACACTGGGATGCCAGTCTGCGTTTTCGATGGCGTCTCCTGCGCCGATGCCGGCGGGTATATCCTCAGTGAGCGTCACACGCACATGGCGGGGGTCGATGACTTCAACGCTTGCCACCTGGCGGAGCTGGGGATTGAGTTCCAGCGTGGGACCGTGGATGAACTGTAGCTGTTCGCCCGGCTCCATGACTTCAAATCCGTATGCCTGGCCATGCATGTAGCGGGCAATGAACGTGCGCGGAGATTCTACCTTCTGAATGCCGAGACAGGTGGCATGCACATTGATGGCATCGTCCATCATAGCTTCGTATGTAGCGCCTTTCACGCTGATATGGCCCTTGCAGTTGGAGAAGTGGGTGGCATCTGCCGCGGTGGTGTGCATGCGGCCCTTGGCGCGGATGCAGCCGCCGCCGCGGATGGTGATATCCTCACTCCGCTGGGCAATGAGGGCCATCCCCTGGCTGTCGTGGAATACGACATTATTCAGCGTGGTGTTCTGGGCACGGTAGAGCAGCATGCCCGGGTGCGGGCGGTAGTAGCTGCGCAGTACCAGGGTCTGGCCCGGGGAAAGCCCCTTCTGTGCGGCATCAATGCGGAATTGGACCCGGTTCCCCGGTAGCTGGCGGGCTGTGTAGTTCCACCCCATGTCTCCCCCTCTGCCGGTGGGAACCATGCGGCCATCTGCCTCAAAGGCAAGGGCGCATTGGACGGAATCTTTGCGCCCGTTGTTGGTGAGGAAAAAGCGGTTGTTCTCGACAGTGTACCGGCTGGCCGGGCTCATTTCCAGAATCGTCTGGCCGTTGGAGATGGCGACGATGCGGCCTTCTGAGGAGAATGGTTCTGCGTAGTCGATACTCAGGTCATTGATGGTGATATCCCTGCTGTCCTGGATGACGATGGGCAGCATGAGCCCGTGAAAGATGAACCGGGCTCCATTGCCGTTGATTTCCAGTGATTGCATGCGGGTGATCGGCAGGGCTACGGGGTGCTTCGGCTGCTGGTCGTGGTTCGACACATAAAACTGCATGTCGCGGGCGCTTACCTGATGGAAGTGGTATTCGCCCGGTTCCAGATTGATGGCATCTGCCTTTTTTTCGCGTGCGGCATCAAGTAGTTTGAGCATGGCTGCACCGCAGTCTTTTCCTCCGGGGCAGACCCCGTAATCAGCAGCATTGAGTTCAATGGCCATAACAGCAGGAACCGCCATTGTGGAGATAATGGCGGCTGTCATGAGGGGGTGTAATGTATGGTTGTTATACACAGTTTACTCCTTGTTCTATGAGTGTTTTGAGGGTGATTCCGCTCAGATAATCCTTGATGACCTGGTGCAACCCTTCCCAGACGGGGATGGTCAGACAGGTATTGCGGATAGGGCATTCGTTTTCTTCCATAGCCAGACAGTGTACAGGAGCAAGACCGCCTTCTGCACAGCTGAGAATTTCATAAATGGGGTATTCCTCCGGCTTGCGGGTGAGCTGGTAGCCGCCGGCTTTGCCGCGCAGGCTCTGCACCAGTTTATCACGCAGCAGCATGGACATGATGCTTTCCATGTACTTTGGGGTGATGTTCTGTCGCTCGGAAATTTCACGCAGGGCTACGGGGCCCAGGTCGTCATTCTGAGCCAGGTCTAACATAATTCGTAGGGCATAGCGGCCCTTGGTGGATATTCTCATCATAACGGTTCGTTATTCTATATATCATATAGGATATCTGACTGTCAAGCGAAAAAGCCACTTTTTCTGGTAGGAAAAAGTGGCTTTCTGTGTTCTAACGAGGATTCCGGACAGAAAATTAACCTGCGAATGAGGCGGAGAGTCGCTCAACCAGCTCACGAACAGCCGGTGTGGAC
>JAFNWZ010000312.1 GCA_017379255.1 Akkermansia sp.
AGCCTGAAGATCAAGTAAAGCGCCCGCGGTGCACTGATTTCACACCACCCGACGGAATTTTCCGCCGGGTGGTGGTGTTTTCAAGCCAATAAATCATTGACAAGCGGCATATTCGGCCATAAAATAATGGTGCAGAGTGTAAGGCATCCCTCTGGTTGTAGTGATTAGCACCTCTCTCCCCTCCACACGCATATGTCTCCGAAACTGAAAACCTTCCTTGAACGCGGCTTCAGCACCATTGTTCTGCTTTCCCTGCTCGGCGGTGCCGTGGCGTGGAACGAACCCATCGGTTATGCCGGGCTTATCTGCGTGCTCTGCAACCTGACCAGCTGGGAGTGGTTCAACATGCTCAAAGGCACAAACGCGAACCGTATTCTTTCCCTGGTGGCGGGCATCCTCTACCCCTGGCTCCTGGCGGCGGTCTGCCTGTCGGAGAAGCTGCAGCTGATTGGAGACGCATACAGTACTCCGTACACGGTGACTCTTGGCGCTGTTGTCCTTTACACCGTGCTGGCTTTCTGCGGCCAGCTCTTCCGCATGGATTACCGCGGCAAGACCGGGGCTGAGATGATGGACGGCATGGGGCTTACCCTGCTCTCCTTCGTGTATCCGGTGTGGATGTTCAGCTTTGCTCTCCTCTGCCTGCAGAGAGAGGCCGCCTTCTGGCCGATGCTCTGGCTGGTGCTCTTCACCAAGATGAGCGACATCTGGGCCTATGTGAGCGGCGTGCTGCTGGGCGGCAAGTTCTTCACCCGCAAGTTCAGCCCCAGTGTTTCTCCCAAGAAGACCTGGGAAGGCATTATCGGCTCCATCATCATCACCCTCATCGTGGGTGCCGTGCTGCTGCCCGTGCTGGGCATTTTCCACTGGGATGAGATTGTTTCCGTTGATTTCCTGTCCGTATACATTCCGCTGGGGCTTCTGCTCTTCTTCCTCTCTGTGTGGGGTGATCTGGCCGGCTCACTCATCAAGCGCGGCATTGCCGTGAAGGACAGCGGCTCGCTGCTGCCGGGCATCGGCGGTATCTTCGACCTCATCGATTCCCCGGCATTCACCGTTTCCACGTCGATTTGCATTACTCCGGCTCTCGTCACGGTGCTGGGGCTGTTCTGCTGATTATTCCTTCCGTATGGGCGCGCGCATTCCCCTTCTCATCAACCCGAAAGCCGGCAGCCTTTTCCGCTCCGGATTCAAGAAGTGGCTTAAAAACCACCGGGATGAGTTCCGGCTTGTGCCAACCCGTAGCGCGGCAGACCTCACAGAAAAAGCGGCTAAACTGGCCGCAAAGGGAGAAGCCGTTGTGGCCGCCGCAGGTGGTGATGGCACGCTGATGGGTGCTGCGGCCGGTCTCATCGGCACCGGAACCGCGCTGGGCATTGTGCCCTGCGGCACCATGAATGTGTTTGCCAGAGAGCTGGGCATCGGCTCCCGCCGCTTCGACCGCGCGCTGGCGGCCATGAAAGGCGATGAGACGCAGGAGGTAGACATTTTCACCGTCAACGGAAAACCATTTCTGCAGATGGCGGGTTTCGGCCCGGATGCCCGGGTGATTGAACTCATCACCCCTCTTCTTAAAAAGCGCATGGGTGCCGCGGCGCATGTAGTCACCGGCATCAAGGTGGCGCTGGAAGCCCCCCCCATGATTACCATGACCCTGCCGGACGGCGAGCAACTGCGCGGCACACAGATTATCATGGGCAACGGCAAGCGCTACGGCGGCGAGGCACACCTTTTTGCCGAGGCTGCATTCGATGACGGCAGACTCGACACCGCCATCATCAACCAGGAGAACATTGCCGTGCTCTTCGAGGTGCTGGGGCTCATGGTATCCCGCGGGGCCACGCAGCATAACATTTCCGACTTCACCACCCTCCGCAGCATCAAAAGCTGCACCATCACCGCCGAAGCGCCGCTGCCCTACCAGCTCGATGGCGATTACGCAGGCTCGCTCCAGCCCGGCGAAGAGCTCCGCATTGAACGCCTCGCACATAAGCTCAAGGTGAAAATACCGGCGGCAGGAGAAGAAATCAACCCCTTCGACCGCCTTCTCGCCCACCCGCTGCTCAACACCCTGCGCGGCAAAATCAACCTGGTGCTATAACGCCGGCATCAGTACGCCTTCAGGCGCTTGCGCATAGCATCCCAATCAGTCTCGTGCAGCAGCTTCAACAAGTTGCCATACCAGAACTCATGGTAGCCGAAGCGTTCCTCCCGGAACTCCTCCACCGCCTTTTCCACGCTCCAGTTCTGGAACACAATCCGGTACGCAGCCACCACCGTACCCGTGCGGTCAGAACCGTGCCAGCAGTGCACCAGCACCGGCTTGGGCGCACGGTCTATCAGAACAAGGCAATTCTCCACATCGGCAGCGGTCAGCTCGCCCGCTGCCACAGGATAGGCCATGAGCACCAGGCGCGTATGCCGGGCCTCGCGCGTGTCGCTGTGGTATTCCCGTAAATTGAGGACTGAGCGCACCCCCGCATCCTGCAAGGCAGCAAAACCAACGGATTCCGGCTGGGCCGAACGATACAAATCCTCCGATATCTTGTAACAATTCTCCACCCCGGGCAACGAAATGGACTCCACGGCAAATACGCAGGAAACGAAAGCCATGAGCAGTGCTGTAAAAATCGTCTTCACTCCTGTTCCCCTGGTTGATTATTGGTATTTTCGGCACTCCCCTGAGCCGCGGCTTGTTCCTTCTGCTGCTGCTCGTATTTTTTCTGCAGCTCCTGCAGCTGGGATTGCACCTCGCTGAGCAACTGCTGCATCTGCGCAGATTCCTGCTCAACAGGCGTTTCTTTTTCTGCAGGCGGCTCAGATACGGAAGTTTCTTCCTTTTTTTCCTCCACCACAGACGGCGTTTCAACGGGCTTTTCCTCCGCTTCAGGTGCCGGCTCTGCGGGAGTTTCCACCGCCACAGATGCCGCATCTGCCGGCTTTTCCTCTATAACCGGCTCAGGTGCAGCAACAGGAGCTTCGGCCGCAACGGGCTGCTCCACTACCGGCTTGGGTTCTTCCGCCTTCCTGCGGTGCATGGGAGAATCCGGGTGCACCAGGGCACCACGGGATTTCAGGTATGCACAAAGCGCACGCGATGCTTTGGAATGGTAACGGTCATAATGGATGCGGAGCGAATTACCACGGCGGTTCAGCGCATTCACATCAGCACCGGCATCAATCAGCAGACGCGCAATCTCCACCGCCACCTCCGGGCTGTCCTTGCGGCGGGCAGGAATATTGAACAAAGGTTCCTGCCCATATCGGCGGGCACGCGGAGAAACCTCAATACTGGCACCGGCTTCCAAAGCCATGCGCACACCCTCCACATCGCCCTTGCGAATAAGATCCAGCAAGGGAACACGGCCCACCATACTCTTCTTTTCTGCAGTGGGGGCTGCCACCATGCTGCGGACCAGGCCGTTCTCCTTCAGATGCTGCACAAGGTCATCGCGGTACCATTCCCAGTTAAGCTGCCAATCAGCCATACGCGTGGCCAGATTCTTTTCGCCGAACTGCAGCAGCAACAATCGCATCTCGTGGTTAAACCCCTCATTCCCCAGCTCGCAGAACGGCGCAATCGTCACCACGCGGTTCCCCTTCCACGTCGTCATAGGCGCATCAGGATTGGCGCCTTTCTCCAGCAGCACACGGGCCATGCGCACACGGGCGGCAGCCGAGCGAGGCGTCATGAAACGCACCAGCAGCCCCAGCGGCGTATCACCCACATACCCCAGCTGCTGCCAGTCACCAGGGCGCGTATCCACAGGCACCCCCTCCTCTATCAGTTTGGCAAACAGAGATTCATCCGCATACACACAAGCCGCCTGCAACGCGCAGAACCCACTGGGCGACATCTGAGCCGCCTCCCCCGTGTGCATCATCTCGTACAGCAACTCCGGCATCTCGCTCTGCCAGCTCCACTGACCGCGGTAAATACCGGAATTCTGCTCCACCATCTGCGGAGAATTATCATGAGGGTCATTCGTCGGCCGCACATCAGCGATACCCGTTCGGCCAGCCAGCAAGTCAAGCGACGAATAATTCTCAATGCTCCACTCCGCCGCGTGCAGCAGAGTAGAACACATCAACAAGGCTGTGGCATAAAATAACCTCATACAAGAGCTGCCCTATTGTGCCGCATGAGCCCCGCAGCGTCAAGCCCATTCTATGACTTCCCGACAACAGCCACATGTGTCCCAAAGTTTCATCCGGGCTGTTTTCAAATTCTTGTAGTACAGCTGATTGGCAGGCACTCCTCTGAAGTGTAATTTAGCGGAGTGCGAAGCGGGCGGAATTCATAGCCCACGCTAGTGGGCGAAAGAGCAATAGCCGGGGGTAAGCCCGCGCAACGGGCGCAGCCCCCG
>JAFNWZ010000313.1 GCA_017379255.1 Akkermansia sp.
CTTTCTGATTAGTCTTGCCAGTGATATTGCGTTTTGTGAGTAATCGTCAATCTTTTTCTTGCCGTTCCCCACGATAGCATCCGCGGCTTCCTTCACCGGTTCCGGAGTTTCTTTCTTTAATAATCTCCTTCTACCGTCCTCTTCGAAAATTGCTCGGTTAAGCTGACGCCCGGTTTCAGTTTTCAAATCAGGAAGTATCCCACCGTTTCTTTCGGCTTCTAGGACAATATCGCCGTAGATATCCATCAAGTCTTCATTTTCACCGAGCGCCTTCCATTTACGAAGATATTTAGTCAGCTCGTCACGCTTTATATCACGTTCAGCATTCCCCACGATAGCATCCGCGGCTTCCTCCAGCGTACGCTCCTCGGGTAGCACCATCCGTTCCATCTCGTAGGGAACCACGGGGAGGTGCCTGGGGTCCGTAATGTCAGGAACCTTGCCGCGCTGCCTTGCGGCTTCCAGTTCGGCGACCTGCTTGGGAGTGAGTGCGCCGAGACCCTTGAACATTGCGACAGCCGACTTCGGGGATTCCTTTACGGCCGCCTTGGCTATACGCCCGAGCCCGCCGAAGAACCCGCCTAGACCCGCGGCATCAACCAGCCCTGGCTGCCCGCCTGCACCCAAGATGGCAGCCGCGCCGACACCCGGAATAGGGGCCAACCCGTAGTCAACCACGGGATTCTCCGAGGGTCTTCCCAGTATAACATCCGCGGCGTTTCCTGCGAGAGTCCCGAGACCCCTGTTGAGCCACGACTCGGGGTCACGGATTGCGCCCGGAGCCTCGTAGCGGACCTCCTCGGAGTAGTTAGGGTCAACCGTGCCGAGTGTATCCGGGGCCAACCGGGAGAGCCTGTCCTGCTCCTCGAGGAGCTTCATGAGGGCGACCGCGGAACGCGCCTTCGACTGTATCCTTTCGTTGCGCTCGAGTGCCGCCTGCGCCCAGCGGGGAATTTCATTTTCTGCCATAGGGTAAATCCTTCTTACGGGTGTAAAGTAGGTCAAATAGAAAGGGAACCGCCCGGGGGCGATTCCCTTATTTCTTATTAATCAGGAGAGTAGTTTAAATCCCTTGAACTAGGCCTCGACGTAAATCAAGGCAGCTTCACGCGGCTCGAAGAGCGAACTGGCGTAGGTGGAGTCGATGCGGACCAACTTGTCGAGATTGGTGCCATCGCCAAAGATACGCATCTTCACGGAAGAGCCACCGACCGTAGACACCATTTCGTCCTGGCTGCCCGGGAGGACATCGAACTGGTAGGTATCGTAGGCGAAGCAGTCCTTCGTACGGACTTCGTTGACCACGTAGGTCTTGGAAGTGCCGAGGGCGTAGGTGAGGGTGAGAGTGGAAGTACCCGTAGCAACCCAAGCGTTCGGGTTGTTGCCCGTTTCGCCATGCTGTGCAATGCGGAGCGGGGAAATCGTGCCGGAAGTACCAGCACCATTTGCAGAGAGAACAACCACCTGGATAGGAACTTCAGTTTCGATGCCGGAGCAGTCAACAATCTTCAGGCCGGCGACATTGAAGATGGCGCCCTTGAAGAGGTTAGTGCCGGAAACCGTAGTAACCGTTTCGAACCACGGGAGAGTGTTGCCACCTGCATCCTGTGCAGCCGTGAGGGTGATGGAAGCCGTAGCTGCGGAAGCCGGAGTGACGACAACCGGGAGGTCCGGGGTTTCAGCCCAGTCAGCCGTGCCGTAGCGGCCAATGTTTGCTTCGCCATAGATGGCGGCCATCTTTTCGCTCGGGATGAACTTGTCCAAACCCTTGCCAGCGATTTCAGAGCGGACTTCCGGGTCGAGGAAGCCAGTGAGGCCGGAAGAGATTGCGAGCTTGCGGAGCTTTGCAGTCGTCTTGCCGAGAACATCGAAAGATGCACCGTCGAGTCTGCCCCTCTATGGCACAAAAGATAGATGAAGAGTTATTTGTACAGTTTGAAAAACATTTCTATCTTTTGGACTCTCTGATTTTCATACAAAAGCCCAACCAACCCTCCTTACAATCTATAAAAATTGATTCAGGAAAAGCTATTCATGACACCGTATATTCTTTGATTCATGACAAAGTGGAAAAGCAGGCTGATGCTATGAAAGCAGAAACAGGACTACTAATTTCCGGACAAACTTATTACCGCTTGGATGAAGGTTTCGGTATTGATGATGATGATGCTCTTTCACGTTATACAGCAAAAGTACAAGTGGAACTTCGATGGAACTTTTTGAGCAGTTCACTCATCAACCGCCAAAGTCGCTTAAAAGCGCTAACTATCCAAGGTAAATTGGAACGAATTGCCTTGGAACGTGAGCGCATCAAAGAGTTGATTGATAGTCAAAAAGAGGCTTTCCGTGAAGAATACGATAGCTTAATGGCCGGTGTGTTGCAATACCGTATCAACAATCTGAAACTATTGAATGATGTCCAACATTACTTAGTAAGTGACAGAAGCATCGCCACAGACGAACTTTTAAAAATCATGGACGAACAGGCCATTGCCGAACGCCAGTTAGTAGCTATTCCGAAAGATTATCCTGCTGCATCTCAATTAGTACGACCGGATGGGGCTGTGATTAAGGTTGATACCGCCAGTATAAAGAAACATATTGCCGAAAAAAACCTAATGCTGTATGATTCGGACTTGCAAATCGAATTGCTGAGTGAAAAAGAAAAAGCAACTAACTACTGGCGAACCTTAAATCTTTCTCCTTTTATCCGATACTCGTTTTATGTGCGCCCGGAGATGAGAAAATCTTCAAATATTGATGCCGGACTTGCTTTTCAGATACCACTATCTGTACAGGAATCCCACAAACGTAAGGCTCTGAAAGCCGAACGTTTACAGAAGTATATGGAGAAGGAGGTTTTGATGTCCTCCATTATGGAAAAGGTGGATATACTCTTTA
>JAFNWZ010000314.1 GCA_017379255.1 Akkermansia sp.
ATACCGCCCTGACGGGCTCAAAAATCCGCGCACCCCGCGCGCCAGAATAGACCGATAAATTACAATCTACGAAACTTTGGGACACATGTGGTGTCCCAAAGATTACAGGAAAAAGGCATCAAACGGCATATAGTCACCGTATTCTGCCTTCATTTCAGCACAGGGGTATCACGAGACCAGCCATCGGCAGTCATCGTCCAGTTATCCGGATTCCGTCGTAAGCCGCCAACTTTTAATTCGTAAATCGTAAATCCAAAATCGTAAATCCTCGTGTCCCATATCTTTGGGACATCTATGAATAGCAATGCGTTTCTCTCTTTTTGCTTGCCGAACGCCCCGGCAGAAGGTAGAATACCCACGTATGATGAAACGCGCCTTCTTCGTTCTTGCCACGGCTCTGCCTGCGCTGGCAACTGAACTTCCCCCTGCCATTCCTGATTCGCCCATCGAGTATACTGATGTCACCTATGATACCGGGTACTCCGATTATGATGCCTACACCGGCGACCCCTACGCCCCGGCTGCAGCCCCCATTGCTGCGGCTTCTTCTGACCGCCGTGGCTGGGTGAACGTGAATGCCTACACCTCTGATTACTCCGTGCGCGGCATGGGCGTGCGCAACTCGCTCAGCAAAATGGGCTATTCCTCGGTAGATGCTTCCTACACCCTGCCGAACCGCAATCTCCTGGGCATGGGACTACACCAGCGCATCAGCGGCGCATACGGCATTGTCTGGGATAAAACCAGCGATTTGTCCTCCCCCCGCCTGGGGCGTCTCAGCTATGCCGTGGGTAAGGAAATCTTCCCGAACCTGGTGGCAGAGCTTGGCTATACCTACCGCCACGGCGGTCTGGAGGGCTACATGGCCCGCCGCTACGACGGCGTTTCCCACCACTCCACCCACGAACTCAACCTCACCCTGGCCTACAACGACTACCAGAAGGGATTCTTTGGCAAGTTTGAAACCGGCCTGGGATTCTACGGGCTTACGGGGCTGTATTTTGATGTAGAAGCCGGCTACCGCTTTACGGATGTATTCACCCGTGGCAATATCGGGGCAGATGTGGAGCTCTCCCTGGGTGTTGCTCCCTCCTGCGGATACTGGGGGGATGATGTGGAAGGCGTGGATGCCTGGCGTATCAAGGCGGCCCTGCTGCCGTATTCCCACACCGGCCGCTTTGGCCGCGATGCCCGTTTCTACGTAAAACCCTGGGTGCAGTGCTCCTGGTCCGGCAGCAATGCCGCCAAGATTGACCGCGTTGCTGATGGAAATGGCCCCATCGACCATTTCCTCATTACCGTGGGACTGGATTGCGGATTTAATTTCTGATACTGCAAAAAAAGCTTGCAATGGGGGCTGCTCTCGTGTAGAATGCCCCCGCAATCCGCCGGATTAGCTCAGTGGTAGAGCACCCGATTTGTAATCGGACGGTCGTCAGTTCGACCCTGACATCCGGCTCTTGTATCCTAAGCCGCTTAAAGCCTGTTGAATACAGCTTTAAGCGGCTTTTTTGTGCCCTCTGCTTCCGTCCTGCTTCACCGGGGGGACTCCGGATGCACGAGGGGGCTGTGCGCTGAATCATGCTTTTATGAATGAGAAGGCTTGACGGTGCAGGGGATAGTTGCTATACAATAGATGTATGAAGTGTTTTGTCCGGAATGTTTTACAGTTGTTCGTCGTGCTGGCGGGTGGTGTCATGTGTCTTGGCCCTCTGCATGCGGATGATTTTTCTCCCAGGACAAAGCGTTCGCTCCGGAATGAGCTTTCCGCGGCAGAAGAACAGTTGAAACTGGTGGAGACGCTGCTTCGCGTGCGTATGGCGCCGCTGGAATTGAGCGCTGGAACGCCGCTCAATAAGGTGCTTGACCGCATGGAACAGCAGTGGGCAGAGTCCGGCAAGGAGCTGAAGCTTGAACGCGCTGCCGGCAAGGATGATTTCAGCGCCCCTCTTGCTGACCGGAAAATCAAATATGATTGCAAGATTGCTGGCGGTACCAGCGCAGAGGTGCTGGAGGCGGTCTGTCTTGAAGCCTCTTG
>JAFNWZ010000315.1 GCA_017379255.1 Akkermansia sp.
GAATACCGCACGAGGGCATGGAAAAAGGGAGAGCGTTACATTGTCGAGGTGCCTGTAGCCTATGTGCCTTACAACCAGCCCCTCATCGAACACTGCGCCGGACACTCACCCGCCCGGAATTCCCTGGATAACGAATACTGGGGACCAAGGAGAGAAGAAATTGCGCAATATCCGACTGAATTTTACTACGCAGACTTATCGCACGCGCAGTTTGAGCATATATGCAGGCTTCGTAAGGTGGATATGTTCCGTGACCCCTTTCCCCGGCTGCAGCTTCGCCATGCTGATGATGTGGATTTCAATGGGGCGACGCTCATTTACGAAGCCCACGGCAGCAACGTCACCGTCAAGCGCCCGGAAATGGAGGCTTTCATTGGCGCGCCACACCTTGAAATAATCCGCACCCGCTCCCTGCCACCCCGGTGCACCGTACTGAACCGCTGGCTGCAACCAGTAAGCTGGGTAGCAAGAGTGGCAGATATTCCGCTAAGCATCATCGCCACACCTATCGGCTGGCTGGTTGACGCCATCTATGAACCGCTGAATAATTAAAGCCGCCCCCCGGTCATCACAAATTAGCGCTCAGCCTCCCGGCTTCGCGGGGAGGTGAAAAATCACCTGAGAAATCTCAGGTGATTTTGTTTGCAGATACGGCGAAAGCCGCGCTCTTACTTAACATTCTGCATTCCCCTTATTTTTCGTCGCCTTCCTCCTTCATGAGTTCCTCGTACTCCTGCACGGTTTCCTCAATGAAGAGGGTTACGGCGGAGGTCATGGTCTGGCCGTAGTAGGCGCAGGCCTGTTGGAATTTTGCTACCAGGGCACTGTCTACATACAGGCCCAGCATTTTCTTATTTTCAGCTCTCTGACGTGGTGCCATGGTCGTATTATACGGTGGGGGTGGTGGGCAAGCCCAGGATGGTGCCGGGCATAATCTTGTGCCCGGCAAAGAAACTTTCGGCATTCATCTTTCGCGCGCCGCTCGGCTGCATGGTGGTGATACGGATAGCACCGCCGCGGCGTCCACCGCAGGAAACAAGCATGCCGTCCGGCCCGGATTCCAGCACCATACCCGGCACGGCATCTGCCGGTTTGCGGATATTGAGGAAAACATCCACGGGGGGATAAATCTTGAGCGTTTTATCCTGCCCGCTGTGCACGGAGGGATACACGGTGAAGGTACCGGGCCAGGAATGATACGCCCGGATTTTGCGCGCCACCTGCAGCGCAGGCTGGCTCCAGTCAATCTGGCCATGGGCACGCAGCAGCTTGGGGGCGTATGTCATCAGGTTCTCGTCCTGCTCTTCGCGGGTATCCACCCCGGTAGCCAGCGCCTCTATGGCTTCCTGCAAGGCAGCAGGCGCCAGCAGTGCCAGGTCATCGTGCAGGCTCTCTGCGGTTTCAGTACCACGCAGCGGCACGGATACCTTGCAGATGATATCTCCGGCATCCAGCTTCTTCACCACATGCATGATGGTGATGCCGGTTTCATCATCGCCAGCTTCAATGGCGGCCTGGATGCAGGCAGCACCGCGGTGGCGGGGCAGCAGCGAGGCATGTGCATTGATGCAGGCTTTCTTCGCTACATCTATCACCTCCTGCGAAAGGATTTGTCCATAGGCCATGACCACCACAATATCCGGCTCATACGCACGCAGTTGTTCTACGGCGGTGGCTTCCCGCATCTTTTCCGGCTGGAATACAGGGATGCCCAGCTGTTCGGCCACCACTTTCACACGCGGCGGGGTCAGCTCCATGTGTCTCCCCACCGGGCGGTCCGGCTGGGTTATCAGCGCCACCACCTGCCCGGTGGCGGCCAGTGCCTGAAATGAGGGTATGGCTATATCCCCCGTCGCCATCATCACGATTCGCATGCCGACTAAATACCACGCCATCGGTGTTTAGTCAAGCGATATTTAAGTTTTCCTTAATTTTTGATTCAGGGGAATTCGCATTTCCGGCTTGTACTACCCGGGCAATCTGCTACAATCCAGAGCCATGAGATTAGCCCGTCTTGCCCTGTCCCTGTTCCTTGCCGCCAGCGTGCTGAGTTCCTGTGCGCCGCAGGATAAAGGCCACGCCACACCGGAAGCCGCAGAGGAGCTCGCCCTCATCAGCACAGTGCTGCCGGAAATCGGCATCGATGAGATACTGGAGCTACCCGCCGCAGATGAGATTCACCTTTTACTGGCCGATTTTGCCGCCACGGCAGATGCCGGGCTGGCTTCCACGCCCTCAGGCATCACCATGCTGCACCTGGCCTGCCTGTTCAAAAAGCCGGAGCTGGCGCGCTGCCTAATGCTGGATAAAGCAGACCCGAACGCCACCACCGCCCAGGGAGACACCCCGCTGGCGCTGGCCGTGGCCATGCGCGGTGCGGAGGACGATACCGTAACGGCAGAGAGCGTCATCCGTCTTATTGACGTTCTGGTGGCCGGGGGTGCAGATATAACCCGCCACACGGCAGAGGATATGCCCCTGCTCAATTATGCCGGGCTCAACTGCTACAGTGAAGAGGTGTTCCTGCACCTGCTGGATACCGGTTGCCCACAGGATGAAACAACCTGCCAGGCACCAGCCATGATGGGCTGGAACAAAGCGCTGAAACGCATGCTCGATTCCGGTGCAGCGGCTGCGCCGCATGCCAGGGAAACCATGCTGCTGATGGCTGCCGCCAACCTGCATAAGGATACGGTGGAAATTCTGCTCGATGCCGGAGCTGATGTGAACGGCGGCAGACTGGCGGGCACCACTCCCTTGCTGGAGGCCGCAAGCCACCTGCTTTCCCCGGCAGAGGAGGAGGAATCTGCCCACAAAGCAGCTGTGCTCGATGTGTGCGCCCTGCTCATCAAGCGCGGGGCAGATCCGTATCTGGCAGAAATGCGGCAGGAGGAATCCGTGGCATTCTGCGCCGCAGATATTTTATCTAAAAATGCCGCCACCGTGGAAGGCATGAAAGCCCGCGGCGTGGATATCGCCCCGCGCGCCATTGAGTTCACCCAGGGCATTGAACTGCTGGAGGCCGTAGGCAAGGCATCCACCCTGGAGCAGCAGGTGCAGCCGGAGGCATTCGACGCGATTGCCCAGGTGCTCTCCCCCACACCGGAAATGCGCCAGCACCACTTGTACCACGAGGTGCTGCCCATGGCGGTGGAAATTCTGCATGGAATCGACCCCGCCCGCACAGCCCGGCTGGTGGCCGCCATGCCGGAATGGACCAGCCGTGAGGCCTGGGAAAAGGGAGCAGGAGCCCACCTGCTGCAGGAAATCACCAAGTGCGGGCAACTGGTACTGCCCAAATCCATTCTGTGCCTGGCGGCAGAACACCGCTTGCAGGCGGGTGAGGTAGATGCCGCGGCTGACCTGGTGGAACTGCTGGCACGCTGCCCGGATGCACAGGCTGAGATTGACCACTACTCCCACCACGAGGCCCGTAGCTTCCGCGCTGGAGCCATGGCGGCCCGCTTGCACCAGGCCGGTCTGCCCACGCCGCGCGATGGCGATGTGGAGCTCTGGCTCACCAACCGGAATCGCAACGCCGATTCACCCGCCGTGCAGAAGGCGCTGCTGCTCACCTCTCTTTCACGACTCTGGTATGGTGATATGCTGCCCGCCGAGCAGGAACAAATGCTCGCAGCCATGGAAGAAATCGGCGCCTCGGAAGCAGCGCTCCATTACCGCGGCATTGTGCAGGCCATGGATGACCCAGACAAACTTGACCAATTAACCGCAAACAGTGATTCCTGGAAGTTTGAGCTCGAAATAGCCACAGGGCAATTCATTCTGGACAACGCCCCGGCATTTCTTACCCCCACCACAGAAAATACGGATTGACACAGGCTGCCTTTTCCTTTAAATTCATAGGAGCTGATGGGAATTTACCAAAAAGCACTGCTGGTTCTCGGCACCGTGGGATGCACCATGGGGGCGGAGCCTGCACCCACTCCTGCAGAACTGGTTTCCCGACTGCTGGATTCTGTTTCCTATATGCAGGACGCCGATTGCATGGGAGATACTATGCTCATCAAGGCAGCCCGCGGTGCATACAACATGCCAAGCGCTACCCGTGCCCAGCTGTTCGACCCGTTCATCATCTCGCTGCTCAACCAGGGGCACGACCCACTGCAGGAAAACAAGGCCGGGTGCAACGCGGTATTCTACCTGGCGGGCATACCGGATTTATACCGCAAGCTCAATGAGCAGAACCTCCTGCCGCGGGAACTGGCCCTGCGCATTCCGCATGAGGAAGGCGCGCTGCTGCGCTACATGAAACTGCGCAACAACCAGGCGCTTCTCGCTAAAGCAGCGGGCAGCCGTGAATACCTGACGCGCCGCTACTGTACCCCGGCGCTTCTCCGCACCGAACGCCTGGTTCGCAGCTACCTGGGAGCAACCACCCTTTCCCGCATCCCGGAGGGAGCCCTCGCGAACTGTCTCGCCTTCATGTACCAGGCCAATCCGGATTTTGCCAACCGCTTTGTCAATTCCCTTCCGGTCTGGGAGCATGGGGAGCATTTTCTCGAAGAAATTCCCGCGCACCTGCTTGCCACGCTGCGCAGTATGGATTGGCAGGTAGACCCCACTCTGCTGCGCAACGCCTTGCACAAGCTGGGCTCCATGCTCCCGGTGAGCAAGGACGACATGATTGAATGCGCAGCCTCGGCGCCCATGTCGCACATTCTGGAAATGCTGACCCGGCGGGAGGGAGAAGGAGCCTTGCCAGAGCTGCAGCAGTATGCCGCCGCCTTTGACCCCGAAATTGTGCACACCGCCCTGGCGCTGCAGATGAAGCTCAAGGGACTGCCCTTGCCCCATGAGCCGAGATTTGCCCGTTTTACCGCCCCCGAGCTGGTGGAAATCCGCGACGCAATTCTTGTGGATGCCGCCATCCGCTACGGTCGCATGGAGCAGCTCTCTGCCCACCAGCTTACCGCAGCAGCAGCCGCGCTGCGCAAGCACCAGATGCCGCACCATGCGGAAATGATGGAGGCCATCGTGGAGGGCGACACCATCAGCCTGCGACCGGAGCTTCGCCCGGCCTTCCGCACCCGCTACGAAGAACTGCGCGAGACCGCCCCGCATGTAGCCCTGCTGCGTTATCTCATGGAGCACCAGGAGCTATTGCTCGCCCCCGCCGAGGAGGTGCGGCCATGAGGAGGCGTTTCTTTTCATTCTGGCGACTGCTGCTATTCCCCGTCCGCCTGCACATTTTCTGTGCCATTGTTGCACTGGGAGCCTGCGTACCCATTCTTTTCCCGGAAATCTGCCCTCCGGAGCACCGGGAGGCCATCATCTCAGCTGCCGGTACCACCATACTCAGCGCGCAGGGCGTTTCCACCGCTTTTGTGGTTCTGGCGGTAGTCACCCACATGATGCGCCTGAGCAACACCCGCGCGTTCAGCCAGCTTTTTCAGTGGCTTGCCGTCTGGGCCGGATGCATCCTGCTCTTTATTCTGCTGGCCATTGCGGCAGATGTGCAGCCACCCGCAAGCAACGACGACAACACCCCGATTCAGGCATCCGACTCACTGTTCACAGCCCGGGAGCAGCTCAACGGCCCGGCTTCGCTGGTGATTCCCATTGAAACCAGACACGTTCAGATTGACAAAGTGGCCGGAACGCCCAACCTTTCCTTCCTGGAAAGTAACCACGAACAACTGCTCCGGGAGTATCTGGATATGTCTCCCCGCTGGTCCGGGCAGGATGGCGATGACACCTTCTACACCAAACCCGGTCATCTGGTCATGGTGCCGCCCACCACAGGCGGCACCCCGGCGCTGGTGCATGTGTGCTTCCGCCGCATGGTGGAAGGAGACCCGCTGCCACAGGGCTACAGCGTCATCACTCCCGGCGGCAGCTTCCCGGAATGGACAGACGGCGCGCAGGTGCCTGACATGGCGCTGGATCTGGGGCGTAACCACTTCCTCCTGCTGGCCTGGCGCGGCAGCGCCCACCGCGAAACAGCTCTGCGCGCGCTCAATGCCGCCATTGCCGCCACCGATGAACGCATGCAGCCGCTGCGCGATGCCCCCACCCCCGAAACCGCCGTCCGCATGTTGCAGGGGCGCACCTCCTACCCCGGCGACACACCTGAATTCCGGCTCTGCGAACCACTCTCGCAGGATGGCGCTTACCAGGGTGAGCTCTACGCCAACCCCGGCGAACCCGGCGTATTCCTGGTGTACATCAAAGACCTGTCCAGCAACAACACCCTGCGGCTCCTGAGTTTCCCGGCGCAGCATTCAGACAATACGCAGGAGCTTTTCCGCCACGATATCCCCGGCTCCATGCCGCATTGGTTCCGTAGCTCGGCAGAAGACACCATTACCAACATTTTCCCCCACAACACCCCGCTCTTTGCCATCAGACTCGGCCCGCAGCGCCAGTATTTCGGCGTAGCTTTCGAGATTTGGTTCAAGCCCTCCGACGTGCGCAAGAACCGCCACCTCTTGCTGCGCCGCTGCTACAAGGTGCAGGCATACGACCCGCCCGCAGGCGTGAAAAAGCAGCCCGCCGGAAGCTCTGACACCCCGCAGGCTTGACATTCCGGTGGAATAAGGGCATACTCCCCGCGTTATGTTACATCTATACGATACACAGTCGGGGGCGATGAAGCCCGTGCAGGCGGAAGACGGCAAGCAGCTGCGCTTCTACTGTTGCGGCCCCACCGTGTATGCCGCCGCCCATATCGGCAATTTCCGCACCTTCGTGGTGCAGGATGTCTTCCGCCGCGTGGTGGAACTGGGCGGCCTGCGTACCAAGCATGTGCGTAACCTCACCGATGTGGACGACAAGACCATCCGCAATTCCCAGGCCCAGGGCATGCCGCTGGGCGAATATACAGCCAAGTGGACAGCCAAGTTCCACGATGACTGCAAGGCGCTCAACTGCCTTTCCCCGCACGTGGAGCCCAGCGCCGTGGGGCACATCAAAGAGCAGCTCGATATCGTCCAGAACCTCATGGACAAAGGCCACGCCTACCAGAGTGAGGACGGCTCCGTCTACTTCCGCATTTCCTCTTACGCTGAATACGGGCAGCTGGCCCACCTTGACCGCCAGGAACTCGACCTCGGCAAGACCGCCCAGACCCGAGCCGATACGGATGAGTACGAAAAAGACAGCGTGGCCGACTTCGTGCTCTGGAAAGCCCGCCGCCCGGAGGACGGCCCCAACTTCTGGCCCTCCCCCTGGGGCGAGGGACGCCCCGGCTGGCATCTGGAATGCTCTGCCATGAGCCACAAGTACCTCGGCGATACCTTTGACCTGCACTCCGGTGGTGTCGACCTCGTGTTCCCTCACCATGAGAACGAAATTGCCCAGAGCCGCTGCGCCTGCGGTGGCCACTTTGCCCGCCACTGGTTCCACGTGACCCACCTGCTGGTGGATGGCGCCAAGATGAGCAAGAGCCTGGGCAACATGTACACCCTCGACCAGCTGCAGGAAATGGGCTACACCCCCGCCGCTCTGCGCTATGTGCTGGCAGGGGCCTACTACCGCCGCCCGCTCAACTTCACCCTCACCGGCATGAAGGATGCCACCAGCGCCCTCAACAAACTGGGGCGTTTCGACAAGGAACTCGCCAAGGCCAGCGGCGCCAAGGAGCCCACCTACCGCGATTTCGTGAAGAAAGCCCCCACCCTCGGCGCCTTCCAGCCCGCCTGGGACAGTCTGGAGGACGATCTGAACGGTCCGGAAGCCCTCGGCCATGTGTTCAGCGCCATCAAGGGCATCAAACCTGCCGAAATGGAAGCCGCCGAAGCCGAAAAGGTATGGAAGGCCTTCCGCTTCATCATGGAGGCTCTTGGTCTGCAATTACCCGACCCCGATGCCGACATCGAAGTGCCGGAGGACATCAAGGCCATTGCCGATGAACGATGGGCCGCGCGTCTGGCCAAGGACTGGGCCACGGCCGATGCCCTGCGCGGCAAGCTCGCCGGACTCGGCTGGGCCATGAAGGACGGCAAAGACGGCTACAAACTCACCAAGGCATAAGATTATGGACAACAAAGACCTTTCCCTGCTCGGTAAACACAGCGAATTCTTCCGCAGTCCGGAGGACGCAAAACTCGAAGCATTCCCGAACCGTAGCCCGCAGCGCCGCTATATCGTCACGCTCGATACGCACGAATTCTCCTCCCTCTGCCCGGTGACAGGCCAGCCCGACAGCTGCCACCTCACCATCACTTACTGCCCGGCAGAAAAAGTGGTGGAAACCAAGAGTCTCAAATACTACCTCGTTTCCTTCCGCAACTACGCAGCCTTCAACGAACAGGTGGTCAACCGCATTCTGGATGACCTCGTGGCTGCCGTTGACCCGGCATGGATGAAGGTGACCGGGCGTTTCGGCGCGCGCGGCGGCATCCAGCTCACCTGCGAGGCCGAGCATAATCCCGAGAACCGCCCTGCATGAAAGTAGCTGTTCTCCTCTCCGGCGGGCTGGATTCCACCACTGCCCTGCACTGGGCGCTGCGCCACCACGAGGTAGTCTGCGCCCTTTCCTTCGACTACGGCAGCAACCACGCTGCCCGGGAGCTGGCCTGCGCCCGCTGGCAGGCAGAACACTGCGGCGTGCCCTACCACGAGATTGACCTCCGCCCCATCTCTGCCCACCTCGAAAGCGCCCTGCTCAGCGGTGCAGACGCTATACCCACCGCTGACTACGCCGAGGAAAACCTGAAGCAGACCGTCGTCCCCTTCCGCAACGGCATCTTCCTTTCCATTGCCGCCGGCATTGCCGAAAGCAAGGGCGCAGAGGGCCTCGTCATCGCCGCCCACGGCGGAGACCATGCCCTCTACCCCGACTGCCGCGAGGAATTCATGGCCGCCATGTCTGCCGCCATTTCGCACGGCACCTACGCCCGGCTGCAGATACTCCGCCCCTTCATCGCCAACTCCAAGGCTGAAATCACCGCCATCGGCGCAGAACTCGGGGTTGACTTTGCCCACACCTATTCCTGCTACTGCGGCGGTGAGCAGCACTGCGGCCAGTGCGCCACTTGCCGCGAGCGCCGTCTTTCCTTTGCTGATGCGGGAGTTCCAGACCCGACCCATTATCTGAAACAGGACTGAAGCCCTTTACGTCGCTGTTTTACCCGATTCCCGTTTTTTTTGCCACAGGAGAGGTCACTATTTGCTTGCTTCCTGCGGCGCAGATGATATAATATCTATAATATCCCCCGATTTAGCGGGATATAATTTTCCGAACAGCTTTTGCTATGAAACGAACTTTATTCCTTGCAACCATTCTCGCCAGCTGCCTGGGCAAACTCAACGCAGCAACATATACGAATCTCACTGAATCCTGGTGCGATGGAACCAACAACGTCATCTACAATGGGCAAGGATACTTTGCTGTGGAATCAGCAGCCAATACCGAAGTAGAGCTTACCATCAACCTGGAATCACTGGTCAGCTATGTGAACTCCAATGACTATTCCGGCAGCTCCTATATGCTGCTTTGGGAAAACAATATCCAGAATTATGGTCTTGGGGACAACGCAGATACCACCCTCGACACGGGAAAGAGAACCCCCTACATTTCCGGATGGACAACATCTGCCTGGAATGCCGAAACAAATAACATCTCTTACGAGAACCTCAGTCAATATGCTGTCGATGGCTATGTGACCCTCACATTAACCAACAACAAATCAACTGGCGTCTCTGTAACC
>JAFNWZ010000316.1 GCA_017379255.1 Akkermansia sp.
AACCTCTTTGCGTACTTCCATGTGTCCTGGCTGGGATCGCTCATGGCGCTTTGCCTGGCCTTCGGTGTGCTGGCGCAGGTGGTGGCCTGGGTAGGTGGCCCGTCCAAGGGCTTGCTGCAGGTGGGCTGCGCCGGGTATCTGCCGCGCTTCATGCAGCGCACTAACAAGGCGGGCGTGCAGGTGGGCATCCTCATGGTACAGGGCTGCATTGTGACGCTGCTTTCGGTGCTGTTCGTGGTGCTGCCCAGTGTGCAGACGGCGTACCAGGTGATTTCGCAGCTCACCATCCTGCTCTACCTCATCATGTATATGCTCATGTTTGCAGCGGCCATCTACCTGCGCTACCGTGAGCCGGATACACCGCGTTCCTTCCGCATTCCCTGTGGCAAGTATTTCGGCATGTGGGTGATTGGCGGCCTGGGGCTGCTGGGCAGCCTGGTGGCCTTTGTATTCAGCTTCATTCCTCCGGGGCAGATTCCGGTGGGCAGCCCGGCGGTGTATGTGGGCATCCTCATTGTGGGAACCCTTGTTTTTGCCGGCATTCCCTTGCTCATCTACTCCATGCGAAAACCCTCCTGGGCAGACCCGGATGCCAAGGCTTCCTTTGAACCCTTCAGCTGGGAGAAGCAAGGTAGAATGTAGAACTCTGAATGTAGAATGTTTTGAATTCCCTGCGCCTGCGGCGCAGCACATAAAATGCCGCCCCGGAATCCGGGGCGGCATGAAAGTTATAACCAGAACCCGCAAAGCGGGTGGCAGCCATAAGACAGGGGTGGAGCCGCTGTGGCGGCGGAACCCCTGGTTAGGAGGAAAAAAGAACCAGAACCCGCAGAGCGGGTGGTAGACAGTAGACAGGGGCGGAGCCGGCGGGGCGGTGGAAGCTCTGGTTAGTAGAGTAAAGAAATCAGAACCCGCAGAGCGGGTGGTAGACAGTAGACAGGGGTGGAGCCGCGATAGCGGCGGAACCCCTGCTCATACAAAAAAGAAACGGAACCCGCAGAGCGGGTGGCAGAAAACGCGGCTTTTTCAAACAACCGTTGGGACACGAAATCCTGTCAGGATTCTGCTTGATTTTGCATGGTATCTGCTATATAACATCAGTATGCGATTGCATGGTAAACATTTAGCTGTTTTCGGCGCTTTGATGCTGGCTGGTGGCCAGGCTCTGGGGCAGATTGACGTGCCGCAATCTGGTGTGGTTGTGGAATATTGGGAGAATGTGAAAGGCGGCAAAGTGGCAGATTTGGCAGACGTAAGCTCCAAGCGCGCCGCCAATGCTGTTTTCATCAAGGAAACTATAGACGAAGCCCCCTCCGGTAAGGATAATTTCGGCCTTCGTTTCTCTGCCTTGCTGGTGGCGCCTGAGAGCGGTACTTATACCTTTTATCTGGCGGCAGATGACACGGCTGAGCTGCAGATAAGTTCTGATGATAAAGCGACCAACCTGAAGAAGGTCTGCGAAGTGACCCGCTACAAACAGAGACACCAGTTCGGGCCTCACCATGGCTGCGGGAAAATGACCTTGCAGAAGGGTAAGAAGTATTATGTAGAGCTCTGCTATAAGGAAGGCGGCGGTGGTGACCATGTGGGCCTGGCCTGGGAGGGCCCCGGAGTCAAGAAGCAGATTCTGGGGGGGAGATATCTTGTTCCTCGCCTCGAGGGGGAAGTGAAAAAAGGCTATGAGCGTACCCAGGCAGAGGAGAAGCGCAGCCAGGAGCTGCTGGCAGAGTTGGTGAAGCGTGACCCGGCTACTGTACCCGCCTGGCTGGATTCGTTGCGCCCCTGGGGGCGTAATCTGCTGGATGCCGCTCTGCAGAAAGTCCAGAATAGTTTACCGACGAATAATCCTGCACAATGCCAGGCTATTCTTAAACCCTATGTTGATGCAGCAGCCGGTATCATAGCCTCACCGCAGAATCCGGTTAAGAATCATGTAGCCAAGCGGCTCCTGCATATGGAGGAAGCATGGCTCAAGACGCTGGATGATAAACAGCTGCTCAAACTCGGGGCTCATCGCCTTGCATCTTCATTTGGTGAAATCCCCGAATCTGCTTCTCCGGTGAAGGTGACTCAGAAACTGAATTCCCGCGGTGATAAGTGGATGAATGAATTGCTTTCGCTT
>JAFNWZ010000317.1 GCA_017379255.1 Akkermansia sp.
GATGTTTTCCATGCCAACCTGGTAGTGCAGGATTCCCAGATTGTGGTGACCATGGAGCATGTGCTGGGGCAGACCCCGTTTGAAGTGGCAGATGGCAAGGTGGTCTATGTCGAAATGTACGAGGACGCCTCGGCTCCGGCTCTGCCATACAAGGCGTACACGGAGGCTGGTTACGATGCCGGCTGGAGCGGCACGTCCGTGGAAAACGAGCATCTGCTGCAATTCTCCCGTGTTAATTTGTCCGGTGGTGGTGCCCTTTACCTGGGTGAAAAGGAAGGAGACGCAGCTCATCGTCATTTTGGTGGCCGCCTGAATCTGGATGCCGACGATAAGGCAGCTTCAGTGCACGGGCAGATGGATGCATGGGGCAACTGGTTGCTCGATGGCCGCCTGACCGGCAGCGGCACGCTGCAGCTGGTGGCTCACCATGATATAGGTGAGCGTGGCAGTACAACTGTGACAACGGGCGATGCCGATTTTTCGGCCGAGGTCATCACCTCGACCACGCATCAATACGGCGTGGCCAGCACCTTTACCTTCACCGATACCTCCTCCTCATGGATGAGCGGCACGGTGCAGTTGGCTGCCAACGCGGGGACTTCCGCTTCTGCGCAAGGTGGTATTGTGCAGCTCAACATTGGCAATGTGGACATTGCCGGCAAGGGCGATACCCGCTGGAAAAATGTGCTTATCGACCTGAGCTCCTCCACCTATACTGACCCGGAAAAAGTGGGCACCACGCCCGGCGCTGCCACAGAGCTGGTGCTCGGTGTCGTGGGCGACGCCACCGTATCCGGCGTGAAGGGCGATGCCAATTCCTCCATCGTATCCGATGTGGCGGCATCTTCCTCTCGTACCTCTCCCACCCTGACTGTGGGTAACGATAGCCAGAATTACACCTTTGAAGGCACGGTTGGTAAAGGCAATTTCTACACAGGCGGCCAGGCCACCCGCGTGGAAACCAAGACAGATATCTACGGTTCATCCAGCGGGGATAACGTGCTGGAATCTTCCACCACCACGGTGGAGGAAACCAACATGCAGCAGATGGGCGAAGGCCGCCTGAGCCTCGTCAAAGTGGGCAGCAATACCCAGAGCTTCACCGGCTCTGCCTGGCTGGATTCGGTGCAGGTGCAGCAGGGCAGCCTGGAGCTGAAAGGCCAGCATGCCAGCATGAATTCGCTGCACATGAGCGCCGGCACTTCGGTGGTGACTGATAATGAGGAAACCCACATCGGTTCTGCCACGCTGGATAACGCCACCCTCACCATGTCCGGCACGGCAGAGATTGATGCCCTCACACTCTCCAACGGCGCGGTGCTGAACCAGACCGGGAACATGACGCTGGGGGCGGCAGCCCTGTACAGCGGGGCGTCCATGTCGCTCACCGGCGCGGTGACGGAGATTGATGCCCTGACCCTGGGCTCCGATACGCACCTGACCACGGGCGCCAGCGTGACCCTGGGTTCTGCAGTGCTCTATGGTGGGGCAGAGTGGAGCATCGGCGGCGATGTCAACTGGAGCTCCACCCCCGTGCGCCTGGTGGATATGGCGGGGCAATCGGTCAATATCACCTCTGCCGGCGGTTCGCACGAGTGGAGCACCATGACCTATCTGGACTTTGCCGGTAACAGCGCCTACAGTGCCACGAATCCCCTCTTCCAGCTGGAAAACGGCGTGACGCTCAATCTCGGGGAGTCTCTGACGCTGGCGAATGTACAGGGCCTCACCTCCAACAGCACCATTGCCTTCATCGGTGGTGTGAAAGCTGACCCGGGCCTTGATGGTAAAGAGGTGCTGGTGTCAGACGCTTCCGGCAACACCTACGCTGCCACCTATAAATACGACAAGGGAACTGTTTTCATTGAAGTCGGCCTGAAAACGGATGCCGGCATCCTGATTGACCCGGTTCTGGGCTACATCTGGAGTGGTGAGAATGTGGGCCACACCAGCGCTGGCGAGGATTACCAGGGCCTTAACATGGGCAATGTCTGGCGTGCCGATGGTTCCGGCACGCATACCGGCTGGCACGAGCAACGTGCCGATATTTCCGTGAACCCCGGTGTGTATGTGAATGGTGAGACCGTTACCTTCCGGGACACAGATGTGCACGGCAAGGAAGAGAAGCACCGTGAGGTATACATCTACGGCAAGGTGGCGCCGGGGAAAATATATGTAGCCGCGCAGAATGACCTGGGCAGCATGGGTAAGGGCGATGCCGAGCTGAAATATGGCTATGCCTTTACCGGGCATGCGGATACCCCAAATGCCGGCATTATCGACTACATGGATGCGGAGGGGAACATCATCACCCGCACCAGCATTGAAAAGACCGGGGATTCCGTGCTGATTCTCAACACTGCCAATGATTTCACCGGCGGTATAGATGTGAAGGATGGTTCCCTGTATCTCTCCCGTCCGTATTCCTCCGGCACGGGCCCCATTGCCCTGTATGTGGACAGCAAGTGGAATGACTACTGGGATAAGACAGGTACGGGAAGTGGTTTTGCAACGGTGGAGCGTTACGGTTCCGAACTCATGGTGAACTACGAGCACAACCATGATGAAGTCTCTGCCTACCGCAACCCGGTGGTGCAGAATACCATCATCCTGACCACCGGGGCCAATGAGCAGGATAAGAATCTGCAGGCGACGATTTCCTATGCCCACGCCGCGTATGAGTCCAAGAACGTGGACGACGACTTCAGCAACGTGCCCCGCCACTGGCGAAACCTGCTTATCACTGGTGGCCTGTATGGCGAAGGCGACCTGGTGCTGCGTGGTTACACCTCCTGCTGGGATGGCGGCCATGACCAGTGTTACATTTCGGCATTCTCCATCAATCATTCGCAGCTGGATAAGGAACTGATTGCCTCTATCTACGGTAAGGATTATGTGCTTCCTCAGTATACAGGAACGGTGACCCTGACCAACGCGGTGAATGCATCCCAGCTGAGCAATGACAATGTCGGTGCCCGAACGGCTGGCGGTGTGCAGCTTTCGCTTATCGATGACACCTTCAAGCTTGCGGAGATTGACCTGACCCGCGAACAGGGAGCAAGGGAAAACGTGCAATCAAACGGCAAGACTTACAGCGGCTACCGCCAGTCCTACACCAACATCC
>JAFNWZ010000026.1 GCA_017379255.1 Akkermansia sp.
AGTCAGTCTTACCTACGAGCGTCCAAGTAGTAGCCTCGCCGACCGTAGATTTCTCGTAGATACCAATACCGAAACCTGTGGTCATGTTGTTATTGGTATACCATGTGTTATACAAATTCAAAGTAATGCTATCAAGGGTGACAGCATTGTACTCATCGTAATTCATGGTCGTGGAGGTCAACCAGCCGTTTTCACCAACGCTGAAGTCAAAGCCACCAAAACCACCCAGATTAGTAGTACTGGTGGTAGAGGTAAAGGTTGCCGTTTCAGCGAGGGCAACGCCAGCCAGAGCGAGGAGTGTGATAAGTGTTTTCTTCATTTGTGTTTTATTCTATGTGTTTGTAGTTATCGAGTTCACGCACGCCGGTACGCCTGTTCCTCGTACGCTGGAAAGCAGGCTTCCCACATGCGTGCACGCGCAGTATATCGCATTCCGGAGGAGAAATGCTCAAGGCCTCCTTATAAGGGAAAAAAACAGATAGAGAAAATTTCATTTCTTCGTTCTTGTCGTCGCAAGATGCATAATACCTTATCGAGCTATTGAGGATTATTTTTTTGCCAAAATCGAAATCTCTTACGCTTTTATTCAAATATTTCGTTTGCATATATATGAATATTGACAATTTGGATTTTTTCCTTTCTTAGAAAAATGTCTATTGTTTATTATAGGTATATGCAAGCGATTTTGCGGAAAGATAACCATTCCGTTTTTCGATAATTTTCCCTTCTAAGGCTTGAAAAGTGAATTATTTGCAAAAAAAAGAACTGTACATCGCATCCGGAATGCGATATACTGCGCGTGCACGCATGTGGGAAGCCTGCTTTCCAGCGTACGAGGAACAGGCGTACCGGCGTGTGTGAACTCAATAACTACAAACACATAGAATAAAACACAAATGAAGAAGACACTTATTACCCTGCTTTCCCTTGGCTGCGTGGCCATGGCTGATTCTCTGACTCTGAGCACAACGCCGGAGTACAATGGCACTGAAGGCGGTGGATACTGCGGCGTGGTATTTACCCTTGGCGCAGATGATGCAGAACGCTTCACCCTCTCTGCCGGGGAGCTGGGAAGCCAGGTAACGCTTGCTACTATTTCTCTGACTGAGCGTGGTAACAACGATCTGGCATCAGACCGCGTGCTGTACATTACAGACAGCAACAACACCTACCTTGGCTCTTCTGCTGTATTCACTAAGACAGAAGGTTCTGATGTTGCGGTTTTCAACTTTGGCGATGCCCTCACTCTTAACACGGGAGATACTTATTATGCCTATATGACGACCTCCGGTTCCGTTGCTTCCTGGGTAGCAGGAGAAACAACCGTGCCCGGTGGTCAGTACTATTCCGGTCAGCTTGCCGCTTCTGGCGGTTCTCTTACAGAAACCACTGCAACCAACTGGGGGCTGCTTAATGGACAGAAGAATGCTGCCAGCACAAAGTTTGCTCCGGTCATGAGCATTGTGGTTAATCCGGTTGCCAGTGCAAACATCCCCGAGCCTGCCACCGCTACGCTGAGCCTGCTGGCTCTGGCCGGTCTGGCTGCCCGCCGCCGTCGTCACTAAAGTGACTTTGGCGTGCCGAGGCCGCCGCCGCAAGTAAATTGACGATTGACTATCGACAATTTACTATTTAAGTTCATTATATAGAGAAGCCCTTGGGGAGATATCCCCAAGGGCTTCTCTATTGAACGCCATTGTTGAGCTTTCAAAAAAGGCGCTCAATTTAGCAATTTTTGTAGGTTTAATTACATTAAACTTGATTTATCATGCAGGAAATGCTAATTTTTCTTTCAGTAGAAAGGCTGCAGGCATGCGGGAAAATCTAGGAAAGAGATTCGGGTGCGTCCCAGTTACGGCGGGGGTGTTGAAGAATGCGTTGTCCTGCTACAAAGCGCCCCAGGCAAGCCTCATGCTGCGGGAGCGGCAGGGGGAGCTGGTGTCGCTGCGGCGCAATCTGTATTTGTGTACGCCGGACGATTATTCCCGGGAGCTGATAGCAAACCATCTGCTGGCGCCCTCCTATGTTTCGTATGAAAGCGTGTTGTCACGGCTTGGTGTTATCCCGGAGCGGGTATACACCGTGCGCTCGTCCTGCCTGGTGCGGGGGCGCGAATTTGAGAATGCTACCGGGAAGTACGAGTATATCCGCGTGCCACGCGCATACTATCCGGAAGGTGTTACTCTTTCCCGAACGCCGCAGGGGTATACCTATATGGAAGCCAGACCGGAAAAAGCCGTGTGCGATCTCATTCTGGCAACACCGGGGTTGCGCATTCAATCCGTACGCATGGCGCGGGAATATATGGAAGAGTATTTGCGCGCTGATATGGATGCGGTAACGGGCTGGGATGTGGATTTGGTTCACCGCTTGGCAGAATTGACCGATAAAAAGAAGAACGATTTGTTTCAACTGGAGAAAATGCTGCGTTATGAATATTTTTGATGAAATGCTGGCCGCCTATGAATGCAAAACCATAGAGGATAAGCTCAATGCCATCCGCGAGGTAATGCAGCAGGTGGCCCTGAGCGGGCTGGCCAAGGGAGGATTCTTTGATAAGGCTGCTTTCTACGGCGGAACCTGCCTGCGTATCTTTCATGGACTGAAGCGTTTCTCAGAAGATATGGATTTTTCGCTGCTCGAATCAACGCCGGATTTCGATTTCAGGCCCTATTTTGACTGTATTGAAGAAGAATTTGCCGCTGCGGGGCAGAAGGTGAACATCACCTTGAAAAAGAAGACAAAAATCACCCCCATCCAGTCAGCTTTCCTAAAGAGTGATACAGCCTTGTTTAATCTTTCGCTGGAAAGGGGGCGGGTCATTAACATCAAGCTGGAGGTAGACACAACGCCGCCGCTGGATTTTGCAACCGAAGATAAGCTACTGCTGCTGCCTCGTTCGTTTTATGTCCGGTGCTTTACCTTGCCTTGCCTGTTTGCAGGGAAAATGCACGCCTTGTTGTTCCGCTCATGGAAAAACAGAGTCAAGGGACGCGACTGGTACGATTTTGAATGGTACGTCCGCAAAGGCATTGCACTGGATTTTCCCCATTTTTGCCGCAGGGCTTACCAGTTTGCTTCCGTGCCGGAAGGCAGCCTGACTATGGAGAAGTTCCAGCAACTTCTTCTCGACAAGATTCGCCAGATTCGTTTTTCATCGGCTATAGATGATGTGCGCCCCTTCATCCGGGAGCTGGACTCCCTGCAGTTATGGTCAGCTGATTATTTTGAACAGGTGTCCCGCCTGATGAGGATTCAAGACTGAACTTGCAGGTCGATTTTTCATCAGATAAAAGCAGAAGTCTGCAACTAACTTCCAGTAAAAATAAGCATGCCAGGATATCTTCGTATCTTGGCTTATTTGATTATACGGCAAAAACCGGGTTTCGCTTTACATTATTTTGATTCTCTTTATTTCTCGATTTATGAATATCGCATTCATGAGTTCTTCCGGAATGCGATATACTGCGCGTGCACGCATGTGGGAAGCCTGCTTTCCAGCGTACGAGGAACAGGCGTACCGGCGTGCGTGAACTCAATAACTACAAACACATAGAATAAAATACAAATGAAGAAGACAATCGTTACACTTCTGGCGCTTGGTGGTGTATCCATGGGCGCTTTGAGCGATAATCAACTGGCAAATCCTTCAGAAATCACCCTGCAGGATACCGCAACGGTCATTGATGCGACCACTATTCTGACCGGCGAATCCTATAACCAGGCCTTTACAGCCGTTCTGACCTTGGATGTTGAAGCTTTGTCAGTCTTTACAACAGGCAAGCCCACCAGCGGAGCCAGCAAGATTCCGCTGCTCTCATGGAAAGTCGATAATGCTGGTACCGAAAACGTAGATCACACCGTCAATATCAGCGTCAACAACAACAGCTCTAACAGCAACATTACAACCGGTGGCTTCTACTTTAAGAGCGCCAATGACGATTCTGCATTCACATCAACAGGCGCAACGGTATTTGGTTCTAATGGGACTGCCGCTAC
>JAFNWZ010000318.1 GCA_017379255.1 Akkermansia sp.
GATTTACCCGGGGTTCCGCCGCTAACGCGGCTCCACCCCGCGCTACTTTATACCGCCCTGACGGGCTCAAAAATCCGCGCACTCCGCGCGCCAGAATAGACCGATAAATTACAATCTACGAAACTTTGGGACACATGTGGATTTTTTTAGCGAAGGCGTCACAATCAAGGCACAAGTACGAAGTCCGAAGTGGGAAGTACGATGTGTAAAGTCAGGCCGACTGCGCCTGCAGAAAGCGTTTGAGCAGCGCTAAATGTCTGACCGGATGTGTACCGGAGTGATGTAAGCAACTGCACCCAATCCGGCTTCCAAAAGCCGGGGCAATAAGCCTTGCTTTCCCTTCCTATCTGCTGCTAGAACGCACAGGAAATATCCCACTTCGGACTTAGTACTTTCAGCGGGTCCAGCCTTGCATGAGGTAGAGCTGGCTGTTCACGCAGCGGGGTTCGCCGCCGCCCGCCGGGGTGAAGTACAGTTCCCAGGTGCTGGCATAAAATTCGCCCCATTCGCCGCTGTACACCATGATTTTCTCGGAAACAGCCAGTTTGCTGAAGTTCCGATATGGCTGCGGTGCAAAGTTGATGTTCTCCAGCCCCCGTGTACTTAACTCCGTTCCTCTGGTATATTCCTTTGCCCGCACCTGGAATGTTCCCTCGGGATAATCACGCGGCACCACCAGAATGGCGATGTACATACCGGGCTGGAAGCCCTCGCGCAGCACGATGACGGGCTTGTCCGGCAACGGGGGCAGCAGAGCATCCAGCCCCTCGCGCGTTGGGTTGGCCGCCAGCGCAGTCAGGCCCTCATTCAGTTGCTGCAGCTTCTTGAGCGCAAACGGCCATGGTACCTCTTCCCCGAAAAAACGGGAACGCCGTGTGTATATTTTCCATCCGTTCTGCAAGGGCTTCAGCCAGATGACATCATCCGCGTCGTAGCGCAAGGCGTCATCTTCCTCACTGCCCGCATGCTCGAAGACATGCCTCAGCAGTTCCAGATGCGGCACAAGCTTCACCCCGGGTGTCAGCGCGCGGTGGCAGAGGGCCCGCAGCTTATATTCCATCAGCAGCTCCGGTGCTTCTGATGCCAGTTTCTCCACATTCGGCGCCGATTCAGACAACTGTTCATCGCCGGATATGCACATCGAGGAATCCACATGCACCAGGTCTTTCCACTTCTTCACCGCAGGCGGCATCTGCTGCTCCTCCAAAGTATAGAAGCTGAAGCCCAGAGGCACCGCCATGCCGGGGGTATTCTCCGGCGTCATGTCATCCGGCAGCCGATGTTCCTGCGCAAAGGTATCATAATCACCGAAGCTTACGGAAAGCGCACTGAACAGCAGGCAAAACAGCATCCCCACCCCGGCCAGTAATGACCACAGCCAGGCCCAGCCCACTCCGCGTTGTTTCCGGATAAGCCGCCGCACCGTAAACGCCAGCAACCAGACCGGAAGCCCCAGCAGTAACAACATCTGCGACAGGAGCCCTACATCCACAGCATGGCCAATGCCACGCGGGCTGCAACCCCGGCGCTGCGAGTTTCGATGCTCAGCACCCCTGTCCCGATGGCTACCAGCGCACTCCCCAGCAGCGCCACCACCGGCACCACCCAGTTACGCCCCAGCACAAAACGCACCATTCCTGCTCTCTATTTCATCGTCTTTTTTTCCTGTTAACGTGACCATCCCTGAGTGAGGTAAACCTGACTGTTCACACAGCGGGATTCGCTACTACCCACCGGGGTGAAGTGCAACTCCCACAC
>JAFNWZ010000319.1 GCA_017379255.1 Akkermansia sp.
TCCATCGTTTTAAGTATTTTTACCAGCGTCACCGCAAGGAACAAACGGCACTTATCTCTCGTGAGGGCAAAACTAACTATCAGAGGAATTCCCGTCCGCTTTTAGGCACCATACAGGATTTCGCGCCGTCCGTCGGCACTGCCATGCTGGATAGCACCATTTGCGATGTGTACCTTGTGAACGAATCTAATCAGCTTGTTGGTCGTCCGGTTCTGACCTTGGCAGTGGATGCTTACAGCAGCCTTATTTGTGGCTACCATCTGTCTTGGGAAGGCGGCGTCTACTCCCTGCAGCAGCTTATGCACAATGTGGTCACAGAAAAGGTTGCGTGGTGCCAGAGCTTCGGAATTTCCATCACTCCGGAAGAGTGGCCGGTGAATTCTCTGCCCGGCGTCCTTGTAACAGATAAGGGAAAAGAGTACGTGGGTAACACCTTCGAACAGCTAACAGAGACAGGAGTCCGTATGGTCAACCTGCCGCCGTACCGTCCAGAACTCAAGGGTATTGTGGAGCAGACCTTCTCTTTGCTGCATAGCTACTTTCTGCCACATCTTAAAGGCAAAGGAACGATTGAGCCGGATTTCCAAGAGCGTGGTGCGCGTGATTATCGCAAAGATGCTTGTCTGACTATGGACGACTTTGAAAAAATCCTACTCCGGTGCATCCTCTACTACAACAATAATAGGCTCCTCGGTGAACAGGTGCTATCCAAAGAAATGGTTGTTGCTGGTGTGCAACCGACTGCAAATTCGCTTTGGCGTTGGGGTTGTGCACAAGCAGGAGCAAACCTAATTCCTATCGATGCCGGGTCATTGAAACGGACTTTACTCCCGAGGACCGAAGGCAAATTCACGCGCCGGGGGCTTATTGTGCACAAACAGCGGTACCGGCACTGTGAGGGAAAATTTACTGAGCGCTATATAAATGGCGGCAAAGTAACGGTTGCCTATGACCCCGATGATATCAGCTCTGTTTATTTATACGAGTCAGGCTTGTACACAAGGTTCGAACTAATTCTCAAGGTGTACGACAATCTGTCCCTGGACGAGGTCATAGAGTTGCAAGCACAGCAGCAGGCAGCAAAAAAGAGTGCCCAGTCTCAAAAAGACCAGGCGCTTATTGACCTTGTTGCCAGCATCGAAACCATAGCCAACACTCGTGGGCATAGCGGGGATGTCAACCTGAAGGGTATCCGCCAAACCCACAAAACCGAAAAACAAAGAAGGAGGTCTAAGCAATGACCGATATTTTGAAACTAATTCCACCCATGCTTACCGGCGCAGAGCTGCGCAAAGCACTCGCAGTGAAACCAGAATATGACCCTGCCATCCGCCAAGCCTCTGCAGCAGAGCGGTTGGTGGCATTGAACGCACTATACGAGGTATATTACCCCTTCAGCATGAGCTCGACCATTTACAGCAAAATGTATTTGTCGATGATTCGCTCCTTGCAGAAGAAAACCGGCAAGCTCGCCGTGCAGCAGCGCAATTCCAACCATTTCGGTAAAGGGCAATCCTATTTTGGTATCTGTAACAGCGACTCATATACCCTGACCGGTGCCTCGGGAGTGGGCAAGAGCACTGCAATAGCCAGAGCACTTGACCTGTGCCGGGGAAACAGTGTTATCACACTGCAATCCCCATACTGTAAGATACTGCCGGTGCTTGTGGTCCAGTGTCCTTGGGACAGCAGCATCAAGGGCTTATTCCTCTCGATTTTGAAGGCGATTGACGAGGCGTTGGATACCACGTACTATCCCAATGCTGCCAAAACGCGGGTAACAACAGACCTCTTAATCGGAATGGTCAGTAACGCCTTGCTTAATGGAGTTGGCTTATTGGTGGTGGACGAAATCCAGAATGTCGTGAACTCCCGCAATGGCACCGCTCTGATTGGCAGCCTCATCCAGCTCATCAATAGCAGTGGAGTTTCCATCTGCATGGTGGGCACCCCAGAATGCATTCCGTTTTTCGAGCAGGACTACAAACTTGCCCGGCGCTCCCTGGGTATCCATATCGGTGAAATCCCTTTTGATGCCGATTTTGCCGGCTTTTGTGCTACACTCTATCAATATAAATATGTATCCGGTGATATGATTCTCACCGACGGAATCATCCAATGGCTCTACGACCATAGTGGTGGGGTTACTGCCAATGTCGTCTCGTTGATTCATGACGCCATGGAAATTGCCATTTTGGATGGTACAGAAACAGTAACCATTGAAACACTCAACCAAGCATACTCGCAGCGGCTGGGATTGCTGCACAGCCATATTGACCTCGCCCGGGTGAAGATGGCAGCAAAACGGGAGGCTACTCCGGAACTACCTGCTCTCTCTGAAACTGCCCCATCTTTTGAGAAAGGCTTGCTGACACAGACGGTTGCCGAAGCGAAACGCAAGGAAGTACCCGTTTTAGACCTTTTGAAGCAGCGGATTACTATTGTTGAGGTATCTGCAGTATGAGTATCGGTTACCTGCCTGAAGTCTATCCCGATGAGCTTTTCTACAGCTGGGTCAGTCGCACGTTTGTACACTCCGGACACGCGCTGCATAGTGCGGTACTGCGTGAATTCTTCTGCAAACGGTCGGACAATCCCAGTAAGGAGTTTTTGGGCAATCTGAACGAGGATGCTAAAAAGGTTATCCGGGAGGTCATGCCACTGCGGGAGTTGATACTGCAGAATACCATGGTCTCCCAGTATGCACGATTCCTCCCGCTGGCAGAGAAACAAGAGGCTATGCGTCGAATGGAGTTTGACTACTGCGACCCACATTTTCTTTTTCCTGTCCTGGTGCGAAACGAGGAGGATGCGTTTCTTCGGTATTGCCCCTGCTGCCTACGAGAGCAAAGGGATGCCCTTGGAGAGGCGTACTGGTGCCGGAAGCATCAACTGCGGGGTGTAAGCTTATGTTACAAGCATGGATGTCTGTTGGAGCACTCGACAGTATCTGCCAAGAGTCATACCGCTTATAACCTTAGCCCGGCAGAAGAATACGCAGTAATAGATACCCCTCGTTACTGTGCTAACCCGGAACTACTACGATATACCCGTTACATATCTGATGTCTTTGATGCGCCAATGGATTTTGAGCGGGATATCCCTTTTACGGCAGTGCTGCACAACGCCCTGCTGAGTACGAAATATATGAAATCCAGCGGTAAAACTCGTTATACACAACAGTTGGCAGATGACCTTTCCGCGTTCTATCAGAAGATTGGCGTCACCAGCATCACGTCCATGAGCCAAATTCAAAAGGCATTACTCTTGGGCAAGGCGGACTTTACTGTTGTATGTCAAATTGCGTATTTTCTTGGAATGAGTGTGCAGGAGCTTACGGCACCGAAGCTATCCACGCATCAGATAGCAGCGGAACAGGAGGCTCACCATGTTCGCGGAAGAGTCTGTCCGGATTGGGATGTTTTTGACGATGCAGCAGCACCAATTTTGGAGCAACTGGCTCATGACATCTACACCGGAGCCGCCCGACCGGATGGTCGCCCAGAGCGCGTATCCGAAAGGCTCATTTACAAAACATTCGAACTGGATGGTGAACGGCTTCATTGGTACCGTTTGCAAAATGCGCCTAAATGTCAAGCTGTCCTGGAAAAATTCTTTGAAACCTACGAGGACCACTGGTGCAGGCGGTTGGTATGGGCCTATAACAAAATCAAAGCCGAGCGCGGAGAAAAGCCAATATATTGGGTGGACTTGCGCCGTATCTCCGGCGTGAAGGAACGCAATTTATCGAAGATTGCTCCGCTTATACACAAGCACACCGATAGAAAAACGGCTAAGATTATCCGCCAGATTATCGAATAAAAGTGCTGCCTTCGGGCGGCACTTTTTCTGCATATCTTGAAATCCGCAAGAAATCACAGTATAATCTTGGTAATAACACTGACGGTATGAAGGTGCCCTTATGATTGAAACCGAAAGATTGATACTGCGTCCATGGCAAGAGCAGGATGCCGAAGATTTATATACATATGCCAGCAACCCTGAGGTGGGACCACCTGCGGGATGGCCTCCCCACACAAGCGTGGATAATAGCCGCGAGATTATCAAGAACGTACTGTCCAAGCCGGAGACATACGCTGTTTGTCTTAAAGATGGAACACCTATTGGCAGCATTGGATTGCATCTGAACGGCAGCACCGATATGACCGACCGGGATGATGAATGTGAGCTGGGCTACTGGATTGGCAAGCCCTACTGGGGTCAGGGATTGATTCCCGAGGCATCACGCGCACTGATGCGCTATGCTTTTGAAGAGCTGGGCATGCGTGCCGTTTGGTGCGGGTATTACGATGGCAATGAAAAGTCCCGGAAGGTACAGACCAAGCTTGGCTTTGTGTATCAGCACAAGACCGAAGGGTTGGAAGTTAGGCTGATGAATGAAATTCGCACCGGCCATTGCAATCTAATGACCAAAGAGCGCTGGCAGAAGGTTGAATTATTTCGGAAGCAGAAGAATACACTCGACACGTTTCGTGAGAGAAACGCCATCACCCAGGCACAGTACGACAAGAGCCTTGGTGACCTGCGTAACCTGATGGAAATGCACGGTGTCGAATAAGCAGAACAGTTCGACAAACTTGATTTTGATGGAGTAATTGACGATTCCACTGAAATTCTCCCAATAGGGGATGTTGTTCTTCAGAGATAAGAGGTATGATTTTTCTGCAAACAACAAACGGAGGTAGACCAAAATGAATCAACAAGCAACGGGAAAGTTTATAGCACA
>JAFNWZ010000320.1 GCA_017379255.1 Akkermansia sp.
AATCGAGGATGTTCTTGTACTGGCAGAAGATGCTCTGGGCGGTCTCCGGACGCAGCCAGCCGGTGCTGGCGGGGTCATTCTCATCGGAGGTGGCACCGATGGTGGTCTTGAACATCAGGTTGAAGGAGCGGGCCTCCGTCACCAGGGAGCCGTTGGCCGGGTTGTAGCGCACAGAATCGGTTACCTCCTCGGTGCTTTCCTCGATGAGCTCCAAGTCGGCGGGCTGAGTACCCTTGCCGGCAATCTGGCTGTAGTACTGCAGAGCCCCCTTGCGGGCAGCCTTGGCGCTCTTGTCATCCGTGCCCTCCACGAGCATGGAGAATTCCTTCTTCGTGCTCCAGGAACCATCCTTGCGGGCAGCACCCTTCCACCAGTAAGCCACACCACTCTGGGCGGGAATCTGGTCGGCGCGCAGACGTTCCTTGGTGAGCAGGCAGTCGCACAGCGGGTCGCAGAAACCACCCACGTGACCGGATGCCACCAGCACGGAATTGTGCGTGAGGATGGAACCATCCATACCCACGATATCGGGGCGTTCCTGCACGTGGACACGCCACCAGTAATCTTTCAGATTGCGCTTGAGCTCAACACCCAGGGGACCGTAGTCCCAGCAACCGTTCAAGCCGCCGTAAATTTCTGCGGCCTGAAAAATGAACCCTCTGCGCTTGCAAAGGCTGACAATTTTCTCCATGCGGACGGGATCTGTCTGTGTACGGTCTGCCATAACGCGGGTTATTCTACTATAAAACAAGTGATTTGCAAGCCCAAAAGGATTTCAGAATGCAGAACGCAGAATGCAGAATGGGAATTCAGGGCGCGTCTCACGCCGCGCCGGGAAGAAAAAAAAGCCTGACCTGCTGGTCAGACTTTTTCAGGGATATTCTGATTACGCTCTTCTGCCAGGATTCGCTTATGTATCGTAATCGCGGAAGCGGTCATGATGGCAGTTATCTGATTCGCCTCGTCTCGTATGGATTCAAGCTTCTTCGCTTGTATCATCCCGGAATCTGCCAGTAGAGCCAGCCAATAACAACTCTCATCGGCTTCTTCCTGACAAATCCGTATTTTATTCAAGAAATCCCGGTCGCTTTTACCGACAGTGGCTGCCCGGTAATTGGCGCCGATGGAAGTCCCACATCGCAGCAATTGCTTGCCAATCACCTCATATTCAGTCCCCTTGGGTAACGATTTCCACAAGTTGATAATGCGTAAAGAAAAGTCATACGTACGTTGCCTCAGCTCTCCTCCGCGTTTACGATAATCGACCTCCATCATGTTGCCATGCTACAACATGACGGCATGCAATGCAAGCCTCAAAGAAAAAGTCTGATCCGAAGGTCAGACTTTTTCTCCATTCCCGGCGCGGCGGGAGCCACGTCCTAACCAGCTATTCTGCATTCTGACTTCTGCATTCTGCATTTCACAGAATGTATTCACTGATGGCCCGGCAGAGGGCGCGGATATCACAGCCGCCGCGCAGTTCGAAGCGCACATGGCCCAGCGAGCTGAAGAATAAATCCAGCTCGCAATCCAGGTCAAACGTGCCGGCCGTTTCCACGGAATAGGCCTGCACCTTGCTGTAGGGCAGCGAGGTATAATCCACTTTCTTGCCGGTAATGCCCTGCACATTCATGGCAATCACGCGCTTGTTGGTGAACACCACAGAATCGCGGATGGCCTTGAATGCCGCCACGATGTATTCGCCCTCAATAAGCAAGGGGGCCACGCGATTCATCTGGGATTCCGGCTCTACCGGGGAGAGCTTGAACACGCTGTTATTTTCAAAATCGATCATCGTTGTTATATCTGGTTAAGAAGTGTCACCTTTGCATCGGGAGCATTGCCGGTCGGGATGGCCCAGATGAGCTCGTGCACGCCCGCTTCCAGCCGGTACAGCACCAGGGCATTGAAATCGGCTCCCTTGCCGCCGCCGGCATACACCAGCGAAGTACCCTGGCGCCCCTGCGTCACCAGCTGGGAGCCTTCGTAATTTTTCAGCGTTATCAGCACGGCATACACCCCGCGCTGCGGGGCTTGCAGCACCAGATGGGAGGCCAGGAATCCCTCGGTATTTGACTTATGCCAGCGCAGCGGGTAATTCTGCGGCGCACGCTGCGCATGGCGCAGCCCCGGCGTGGCCGGACGATACTGGCGGCGCAAGGCGCGCTCCTGCCAGGCCTTCCGAACCACGCCGGCAGTCACAAAAAGCAGCACCAGCAAGCCGCAGCCCAGCCAGCTGTAAATAGCCAGGGCAGATGCAGCCTCACTCCCCCAGAACAGCACCCCTACCAGCGCCGCACAGAAACAAAGCGTAATCCCCAACCCGGCCTTGAAGCCGAACACCATGCCGGGGAACAGGAGGAACAAAATCAGATACCGCAGAAAAAACTTCAGATTCAGCGGCGTGCTCTGCAGCAAATCGCGCCGCAGCACCTGTTCGCTGAGCTTCAGTAACTGCTCCTGGGTGGTGGTGGCATCAATCTTCACGCGCAGGAGCTTAACACAAATCCCCCTGCCCCGCAAGCGCGAATCAGCGCAGCAACACCTGCATCTGCGTTGCAACAGTGCAATACCCATGCACCGCAAGCCGATGATACCCGGTCTCCAGCCGGAAAGCCATGCGGAGTTCCGTCCGCAACCCCGGCACCTCATCCTTTTCCACCAGGCAGGCGCGTTCATCGCCAGACAGCAGCACAGCGCCCTCGCAATCATCCACCCGGCATACCAGCACATACACCCCGCGCTGCGGCACCTGCACCACCCATTCGAGGTCCACCTCTTCACTCACGGACAATTCCAGGCATGTACCAGGCTTTAATTCCGCACTGAAAGCCTCCTCAGCCGCCAGATACCGCCTGCCGCGCGCATACCGGCGCACCCCGCCAACCAACTGAAGCAGCAGGGCCAGCACCAGCGCCAGACACGACCACAGCAACCAGAACCCCAGAAAAGCATTCATGGCCTCCGGCGTCCCCCACAACCAGAGGTACGCCAGCACCGCCGCCATCCCGACCGTACCCAGCAGCCCCAGAGCACTCCCGAGCACGGCGCACGGCATCAGCATGTACAACAAAGCAAACAGAAACACCCGCGGCAGGTTCAGAGGCGTACTGGCCAGCAGCTGGCCCAGCAGCTCCCTGTCCGTCAGCCGCTGCAGTTGGTCTCGCGTTAAATCCGGTTTCAGTTTCATGGCCGTAAAAACAGAAAGCACCAACACTTGATAGCGTTGGTGCTTTCCTCAGCGGAGCGGGGGGGATTCGAACCCCCGGTACTGTTTAACGCAGTACGTCCATTTAGCAAACGGGTGCTTTCAGCCTCTCAGCCACCGCTCCAAATGCTGTGTGCCGCCAACAATACCAGCTCACCCGCCTTTCGTCAAAACCTTTTTTACGTTTTCTTTGTCACCATTTCTATTTTTATCAAAAAATGCCTGTTTCTCTTTCTTTACCGCATCGTC
>JAFNWZ010000321.1 GCA_017379255.1 Akkermansia sp.
CTGTTGCGGGTGATGATCCTTGAGATATTGGAGCAACTTCAAGACCAGTCCGTATCGCTCACGCAGTTTGGCCTTGGGATGGAACAGATTGCGGAAGCGACACACCTTCATGGAGCGTTCTATCTCTTTCATGGAGGGATAAGGATGCACATACTTATACTTCCCGATAGCATTCTCCAGCTCCTCACATATAGCATCATAACGCTCACGATATTCCGGACCAGCCCCAATGGTGCGCACCGCGTGCCAGAGCGAAATAACATCATCCCATTCCAATAAATCAGCTCCGGGAGTCTGCCCCCATCTCCACAAACATACCTTCAAGGGAGAATCAAAGAAGGAAATCGGCGTCTTGGAATCCCGTTTTGTGGAAAGTTGGCAATCAATAAGGACCAGGCGGCCATCGTGCAGCAACATATTCTTGAGCGCGATATCCCGGTGCGCCATGTTGGTCCGCACAAGGGTCTGGAATATTTCATACAAGCTCTCTACAAGACTAGCCCGGAGTTCATCTGACATCGGCTCACCGCTGTCCAGAATAGTCTTCAAATCCTTTCCCGGCACATATTCAGAGCTGCAGAACGAAAAACGCCTCCCGGAATGATATGCCAAAGGCTTTGCAAAACGAGCAGGGGACTGCTTCCAGAGCTCTAACCCGCAGCGATATTCATTTTCGCTCATATCTCCATAACGGCAAGCCTTAATGAAGACATCATTCCCTTCAGCATCCTTGGCCAGGAAAACCGAATTCAGACGACTGGAAAACTTCCCCGTTCCCGTAAACTGGTGCACATCAGTATAACCATAATTCTTCTCCAGAAAACGGCTGAAAGCGTTTTTACTGACAATAAGCCTGGGAACTTTTCTTTTCTTGCGAGCCATAGTAGAGAGAATCTATTCTACTTTTCTCGCATTTTACACTTTGGTGCATATCCTGTCAACAAGGAACTTCCAAAAAGAAAAGTGCCGCAGTCCTTTCGATGGACTGCGGCGGAAGGAATCAGAAAAGACGCTCTGGCTGACTCATCAGATGAAGGTGCGAATCACCGCTTTATCGCGCAGGCGTTCCACCCACTGGCGGTAGCGGCGCTCGCTCTGCTTGCGGCGCACGGCATCATCCACCTTCTGCTTGATTTCCGGGTTACTCAATGCGGGCGCAGCGGCCAGATTCTTGCTATGCACCTTCACAATAGTGAAGCCGGCGGGGTCAAGCAGCGGGCCTACAAGCTGCCCGGGCTGCGCCGCAAACACCACGTTGGCAAACTCCACCGCCAGGTCATTGCGCTGCAGGGTTGGCCACTTGCCGCCATCCTCAGCGTGAGCATCGCGGGAATACTTCTTTGCCGCAGCGGCAAAGGAAATCTTACCTTTCTCAATATCCTCACGCAAGCGGGTGGCCAGGTTATAACGCTCCTCGGGCGTCATCATGGGGTCATCCGGATCCATGGCAGGAATGAAAATCTTGCTGTAGGAAATGCGGTCTTTCATAATATCGCGGTACTCGGAGCTGGTCTCCTCGTACTCCTCGCGGATTTCATCCGGGGTCGGGGGGATACCGCGTTCATAACGCATACTGCGCATGGCCGAAACCGTAATCTCCTTTTTCACGGACTCACGGTAGTCCGTATAATTCATGCCGCTTTTGCGCAGGTTCTCCAGGAACTGGCTACGGTCGCCATTATACATCACAAGAATGCGGCGGTTAATCTCATCTTCCACCTGGTCTTCCTTGATGGTATATCCCTTGGTCGAAAAATCACTCAGCACCAGCTCGCGCTCAATCAGGTCATTAAGCACTGCCTTCTTGGCGGCCACCAGTTCGGAATTAAAACGAGGACCCTGGCGGGGGTACAACAGCATCAGCTCCCGGAAATAGGGAGCCAGACGCGCACGCACCTCGCTGGAGGTAATGGGGCGACCATTCACCGTGGCGGCAATGCGGTTCACCACAGCAGCTTTCGGTGCTGCCTGGGAAACACCCACAGTCAGCAGAGCCAGCACCAGAACAGCAAAACGGCTTACAAGTTTCATATACTGGCAGTATAATGCAAGAAGAAGCCCGATGCAACATTCTTCTTTGTCACATCTTGATTTTATGCTCGCATTACCCGGCACCGCATGCTAGAATGGCAGAGTTAAACAATCTCAAACTTACACCCGATATGGCCATCAAATTGTTCATTCCCGGTCCCACCGTCGTCTCTGAGGAAATCCTCAAGGAAATGTCGCTCCCGATGATTGCCCACCGCTCCAAGAAGGCATCTGAAATCCAGAAGCGCATCTCGGACAACATGCAGAAAATTCTCTTCACCGAGAACCGCATCCTGCTTTCCACCTCCTCCGGCTCCGGCCTCATGGAAGGCGCCATCCGCTCCTGCACCGCCAAGCGCGCCGCGGTGTTCTCCATCGGTGCTTTCGGCGACAAGTGGTACAAGATGGCCAAGACCAACGGCATTCCGGCAGACAAGTTTGACAGCGTGATGGGCGAACCCACCACCGCAGAAATGGTGGATGCCGCCCTCTCTACCGGCAAGTACGACCTGCTCACCGTCACCCACAACGAAACTTCTTCCGGCATCCAGAACCCGGTCGAGGAAATCGCCGAGGTCATGAAGAAGTACCCGGATGTCGTCTGGTGTGTGGATACCGTTTCCTCTGCCGCCGGCTCAAAGATTGAAACCGACAAGCTCGGCATCGACGTGCTCATCACCTCCACCCAGAAAGCCCTTGCCCTGCCCCCCGGCCTGGCTATCTGCGCCATGAGCAAGAAGGCCTACGACCGCACCGCCGAAGTGGAAAACCGCGGCCTGTACTTCGACCTGCGCACCATCTGGGATTTCATCGACAAGAAGAACTACCAGTACACCTCCACCCCCTGCCTCTCCCTCATGTACGCGCTCGACAAGCAGCTGCAGCACATTGTGGAGGTCGAAGGCATCGAAAACCGCTTTGCCCGCCACGAGGAACTGGCCGCCTACACCCGAGCCTGGGCAGATGAGCACTTTGCCGTGTACCCCAACCGCAAGTACCTCTCCAAGACCCTCACCGTCATCGACTCCCGCCCCAAGGGCAGCGACGAGATGATTTCCATCCCCGAGCTCAACGCCTTCCTTGCCCCCCGCAACCTGCAGCTGGGCAACGGCTACGGCGGTCTGAAGGACAAAACCTTCCGTATTGCCCACATGGGCGAGCTCCAGATGGACGACATGAAGGAAATCACCTCTGCGGTGGAAGACTTCCTCAAGTCCAAGTAAAGCCTTCTTTCCATCATCCATTCCCGGGCAGGAGGCGCGCAAGTGTCCCCTGCCCGGTTCTCTTCTAACAAGATTCCATGAAAAACCCGCAATACATTCTCAACTACGACGTGATGTACTACGACACCGACTGCGGCGGCGTGGTACACAACCTGGCCTACCTGCGCTGGGTAGAGGAATGCCGCACCAAGATGGCCCCGGAGCTGGGCATTGACTTCATCGGCCTCATCCGCGAGAACCGCCACCTCGTGCTCGTGAGCCACGAGGTGCAGTACAAGCGCCCCGCCTTCATGGGCGACAAAATCCAGATATACGCCTGGATTGAGAAGGTCGAGAAATCCCGCTTCTGGTGCGTGTTTGAAATCCGCCGCAATGATGCGCAGCAGGTCTGCGTGAAAGTGCGCCAGTGCCTGGCCCTGGTGCAGATGCCGCAGGGCCGCCCCCAACGCATCCCCGAAGCCTGGTACAACAGCGCAGCTCCGGCTGAGGATTTAGCGGATTAAGAGTAAATTCATCAAACAAAAAACGGCAGGCCTGAGAACCTGCCGTTTTTTGTTCATGGCCAGCCAGCTTAAATCTCCACATCACCGGAGAGAGGCTCACCGGGAGCGAAGGAGTGTGCCTTAGTGACCACCAGCTTGCTCACGTTCTTCAAGGAGGGCACGCCAAGGGATTCCAGAGAATCGACCAGTTTGTACAGTTTGCCCTCCAGCAGCACCACGGGGGCCACACCGTTGCATTCGGGAGCCAGTTTCATGGCACCAGCCTCATCAATCTCCACCGCATCAGAACGCAGCAGCAGCAAATCCGAACAAGTCTTCACCGGGAAGAAGCGGGAGCGCGGCACGCAGACAGCGCGGGCACCCGGGAAGCACTGCAGCGCCGCGCCCATAGCCGTTTCCAGCTGGTAAACCTTCGGGGAGGAAGCATCTCGCGGGTCCACCGTCTTGCTGTTGCAGATAACCGGCAGGGGCAGTACGCCACCGTTGGCATCCAGCACTTCCTTGAGCGCATCCAGACGAATCCAGAGGTTGTTGGTATTGAAATAGCGATGTTTCCCGATATTCTGGAACTCTGCCACATCCTCATCCGGGCACTGGGCCACCTCTCGCAGAATCGGCTGTCCGTCGGCCTTGCGCGTGGCAAGGTGTCCCCCCTTCTTATCGGCCTCGGTGCGGCGGGTCACCTCCATCACAAAGGGGGCGCCACTCTCCGCAAACCAGCGCAGGAAACGGGTATCCAGCTGTGCGCCCAGATTGTCGGAATTTGACACAAAGGCATACTTCACGCCCGCGGCCAGCAGCTTGTCCAGCCAGCCACTGCCCACCAGCGCCGGGTAAATATCCCCATGACCGGGAGGGCACCATTCCAGCTCCGGATTTGCCGGGAATTCCACCGGCTCGAGAGTCTCCGTTACCAGCTTGGGCACGCGGTTCTGCAGCATTTCTACCTTGGCGGCATCGGCAAAATCTGCATACTGGGCCAGGTGGGCCATGGTGTCCTCACTGGTGGAAAAGGAGTTCATGAGCAAC
>JAFNWZ010000322.1 GCA_017379255.1 Akkermansia sp.
AGCATCGCATTATGCCGCCCACTCGCCATGCTCGGGGCTCCGATATTATTTTCGATTTACCCATGGTTCCGCCGCTTCGCGGCTCCACCATGGGCTACGATTATACCGCCCTAAGGGCTCAAAATTCCACGCACTCCGTGCGCCTGAATAGACCGATAGATTACAATTTAGCGGAGTGCTTGCCAATTAGCTGTGCTACAAGAATTTGAAAGCAGTCCAGATGAAACTTCGGGGCACATGTGGGCAGCTGTTCCGGGAATCTGCTGCGGGATTGACACGATGCTCGCTTTGTGTTATTTATGTGTGTCAACTTTTAACAGAAACAGGAGATAACCATGAAGAAGCTTTTTATCCTGCTTACTGCAGCGGCTGCCTTGCTGGGGCAGCCGGGCCTTGCTGATGAAGAACCCGCTGCACCTGCGGTGGAGTGTGTGGCTGCCGTCGAAGCGCCTGCTGCTGTTTCCGCTGCGGTAGCTGAGGAGCCTGCCGCAGCAGAGACCACGCCAGCGGAGGGGGCTGCAACAGAGAAAAAATCGGCATTCTGCGGCACATTCTGGGCGCTTGCTCCGGCTTTGTTCGCCATTGTGCTGGCGCTGATGACCAAGGAGGTGTATTCCTCACTCTTTGCAGGTGTGGTGCTGGGGGCCTGCTTTGTATGCGATTTCTCGGCTCTGGATTCGATGGACTTTGTCGTGAACCAGGGGTTGATCACCGCGCTGAAGGATACCAGCGGTGTGTTCATCTTCCTGGTGGTGCTGGGCGCCTTTGTCTGCATGATTAACAAGACGGGGGCGGCGCTGGCTTTTGGCGAGTGGGCTCAGAAGAATATCAAATCCCGTATCGGCAGCCAGCTGGCTACTTTCGTGCTGGGTATCCTCATCTTCATTGATGACTACTTCAACTGCCTGGCCGTGGGCAGCGTGATGCGCCCGGTGACGGATGTCAAGCGCGTTTCCCGCGCCAAGCTGGCCTATATCATTGATTCCACGGCAGCTCCCGTGTGCATGATTGCCCCGATTTCCAGCTGGGCGGCTGCCGTTTCCCAGTATTCCGAAGGTACGGGGTACAACGGGTTGGAATTGTTCATCCAGGCTATTCCATATAACTTCTACTCACTACTGGCGCTCTGCTTTGTGGTGATGATTATCCTTTCCCGCTTCGATTTCGGCCCCATGGTGCGCTATGAGCGCAACGCCATCAAGCACGGTGACCTGCATACTGTCTGCGCTGAAATTGAATCCCGTGAATCCGAAGACAAGGCACCCCGCCGCGCCAAGCTGGCAGATCTGATTGTACCGGTGCTTCTGCTGATTGCGATTGAGACCTTCGCTCTGGTATACGTGGGGGGAATTCTGGAGGGTAAATCCTTTGCCGATGCCATCAGTGCCACTGATGCCACCGTGGCTCTGCCCTGGGGTGCCCTCATTGCCATGGCAGTGGTGATTGTGTTCTACATGCTGCGCCGTTGCATCAGCTTCCGTGCGGCTATGCGCTGCATCCCCGAGGGCTTTGTGGCCATGGTGCCTGCTATTTTGATTCTGACCCTGGCGACTTCGCTCAAGAATGTTACCTCGGCGCTGGAGGCCCGCGAGTTCATCGCCATGCTGGTGCAGAACTCAGCTTCCGGTCTGCTGAACTTCCTGCCCGCAGTTATTTTTGTGGTGGCGGGTGTGCTGGCGTTCTCCACGGGTACCTCCTGGGCCACCTTCGGTATCCTCATCCCCATTGTGGTGGCAACGTTCGATCCCTCCAGCCCGCTCATGTATATCGGCATGTCCGCTTGTCTGGCCGGTGCTGTGGCCGGTGACCATTGCTCCCCGATTTCCGATACCACCATTATGTCCAGCGCGGGTGCCCAGTGCGACCACCTGAGCCATGTTTCCACCCAGCTGCCGTATGTGATTACCGTTTCGGCGGTTTCGTTCGTGGCGTTCCTGCTGGCGGGCTTTGTGCAGAACTGGTTCATTGTGTTCCCGCTGGCGCTGGTGTCGCTGTGGGTAGTGCTTTGCGTGATGAAGCGCCGCTACGCGAAGCTGCATCCCGAGGAGGATTGATAAGCGGGAATTTCTATTTAGCCCGAATGATACCATTCAGATGGCTAAATTGTGATTTATCGGCGAGCGTAGCGAGCGGAATTCATAGCCCACGGTAGTGGGCGTAAGAGGTTAGACAGGGGTGGAGCGACGGAGTCGCGGAACCCCTGGTCAAACAAAAAAATGACCAGAACCCCGAACACAGTGAGTGGGTGGCAGCCTGCCACGGCGTAGGGCGTGAGCCCGGAGACGGGAAAGCTAAGCTCCAACATAAAGCATCGCATTATGCCGCCCACTCGCCATGCTCGGGGCTCCGATATTATTTTCGATTTACCCATGGTTCCGCCGCTTCGCGGCTCCACCATGGGCTACGATTATACCGCCCTACGGGCTCAAAATTCCACGCACTCCGTGCGCCAGAATAGACCGAATAGATTACAATTTCACGAGGTGGGCAGACTTATTAGAAGTCCCATGCCTTTGTATTGTTAATAAAAATCTCCCTGCCAGCGCGCTTGTCCGGCAGGGAGATTTTTTACATTGGTGATATTCTTAAATTATTCCTTCATTAAAATGGGACATGTAAGCTAATGTCCATGCCACCAGCGCCGCGCCGAGCAGCAGAATGATGCCGAAGTAGGTAATGGTGCAGAGAATGGCCGGCTTGCGCTCTACTTTCAGGATGGTGCGGGCGCAGTGGTAGATGAGCATGAGGTCGGTAATCAGAGGGAGGCCTCCGAGGTATTCCGGCAGAAAACTGGTGAGTGCCGCGATGATGGCGGTACCGCCAGCTACGATGGCTGCAGCTTTCAGCATCAGGAGTTTGGAACACTGCTTGCGGGTGTATATCAGATACGTGGCATATACCAGACCAAGATTGATCAGAATCCCGGCAAGAAAACTGAGTGTTTGGGGAATTGTGTACATAATCAGAGGTAGAGTTCAGGTTGTTTCGGTTCTGAAGCAATGGGCGCAAGGCGGGCATCGAACGCAGCTTGCGCGGGCGGGGGCATGATGCGGGCTTTGCGCGGGCAGATAGCCACGCAACGCATGCAGAGAATGCATCTGGCGGCATCGGTGCTGCGGGGGGCTTGCAGCGGAATGGCGCCGGTGGGGCATTTGCGGGCGCACATGCCGCAGCCCCCGCAGGCATCTGTCACCATCGGGGTGACTGGCATCTGGGGCAGGGGGCGGTACTCGGCATTGCCGGGCACTTCCACGGTGGAGAGCTGGTTGCTGGTCAATTTTGCCTCTACTGCTGCGCCGAACTGCACGCACTGCGCGAGGTCTGCGGCATCTGGTCTGCCGGTTGCAATGCTGCGGGAGATGCTGTGCTCGGCAATGAAGGCGGCGGCGGCTATGACCTGGTGGCCGGTTTCCGTGAGGATGTTCTTGAGCTCCAGCAGGGCATCATCGTAGGCGCGGTTGCCGTATACTACCACCGCAATGGCGGGGTTGCCACTGCCTTGCAGGGCCCGGAGCCGCTGGGCGGCAATGGCGGGAATGCGGCCGCCATAGACGGGGACTACGGCCAGCAGGGGAGCGCCTGCGGGGATTTTCTGTGGTTCTACCGGGGAGCAGAGGTCAATGCGCGCCCCCATGCGTACCCCGGCAATGGCGGTGGCGATTTTTGAAGTACCCCCTGTGGGGCTGAATACGGCGGTAATCCAGTTGTTCATGCTGACCATGAGTCTAGCACTCCCCGCGCGTTAAATCAAACAGAAAAACAAGATAAATCCGGCAGTCCACACGTGTCCCGGATCTCTGGGAGACATATGGGCTGCCAGATCTCTC
>JAFNWZ010000323.1 GCA_017379255.1 Akkermansia sp.
GCAAATGAACCTTTCCGCTTCTTAGCCCCTTGTTTAGCGGTGAGGCTGCTGTTATGCCGGAGGTCATCCAGCACCATCATCACCTTATCCTGGCGGGTTGCCCCGGCAGCCTGACATTTTTCGACGATTTTCTGCATCTGCTTCAGCGCCATGCGCTCCGGCCCCTGCAACTTCGGGACGCGCTTTTCATCCCGCATGGCGGCCAGCAGGCGCATGCCCTCTTTGAGCTCCAGGGTGAATATCAACTTGGGCGGGTTTTCCCAGTAGCGGTAGTTCCAGTGATGAGCCACATCCATCCACATGCTTTTCCGTATCACATCACCGTACTTCTCCGCATCCCGGTTTGTGCCTTCCAATCGCAGATAACGGCTGGCTTCCGTCCCCTTTCCCATTTCCTCAATGACCGCATTCAAATCATCGAGAGAAGAGACATTAGAGGTCTTTATATCACCATACGCCCAACAGAACAGCATGGCGCATACGGATAAAAGCACAGCTGATTTATTCTTCATACCGGATATCCCCCTTCACAGGTTTACGCTCAAAATAGAAACAGCGCCACACATTCTGACATGCATAGCGCTGTTTGCAAGTTAATTAACGGCCAGGGCTCAACCAATCTGGGCGCGGCCGCTCAGGCGGGCGCCTTCATCCATGGAAAGCACACCGGTGGTGATATCGCCAACAATGTTGGACTGGGCGCTGAGGTGGCAGCGGTTGCTCTGGATGTTGCCATCCACGCGGCCGTAGACATGCACCTCACCGGCGTGGATATCGCCCTTGATGTTGGCCATCTCGCCGATGGTCACCTTGCCGGTGTCGGACTGGATTTCACCCTCGATGTGGCCATCGATGTGCATATCGTTCTGGAAACGGATGGAACCGATAATCTCGATGCCGGAGGAAAGAACGTTTGTGGTGTTTGTACTCATGTGCGTTTATAAAGGTTGGGGATTATCATTACACCGTCATGATTTCCTTTTCCTTGGCGGCCACCAGGTCACCCACGGTCTTCACGTACTTATCGGTGAGCTTCTGCACCTTATCCTCGGCGGTGCGCACACCGTCCTCGGTCAGGATGTTGTCTGCCTTGAGCTTCTTGATGCCGTCCATACCGGTCTTGCGGACGCCGCGGATGCGCACTCGGGTCTCTTCACCCAGGCCGGAAACGTACTTGCAGAGCTCCTTACGGCGCTCGCCGGTCAGCTCGGGGATGGGCAGACGCACGGAGCGGGCGTCAATGATGGGGGAGATACCCAGACGGCTTTCGGCGATGGCCTTCTTGATGTCATTGAGGGTACCCGGGTCAAACGGCTGGATGAGGATGGAGCGGGCATCGGGCGTGGAAACCACGGCCAGGCTCTTCAGCTTCATGCTGGAGCCGTAGGAAGCCACAAAAATGTCCATATTGTCCACCAGGGAGGGGGAAGCCTTGCCGGTGCGCACGCCAGCAAAACCAGCCTGCATGTGCTCCACGGCTTCTTCCATGCCTGTTTCTACTTCGAGCAAGAGTGTCTCTTCGTCCATTGTCGTATATGTGTTGTGTGTTAAAATCTGTTTCAGCCGATGATGGTGCCGATTTTCTCACCCAGCAGGGCGCGGGTGATGTTGCCGGGCTGGTGCATATCGAACACCATGATGGGCTTGGCATTGTCCTTGCACAGGGTGAAAGCGGTCTGGTCCATCACCTTCAGGTTGCGGGAGATGCATTCCTCGTAGGAAATGGCATCGAAACGCGTGGCGGTGGGGTCGGTCTTGGGGTCGGCGGTGTACACACCATCCACGGAGGTAGCCTTCATCACCACTTCGGCATTGATTTCGCAAGCGCGCAGGGCAGCGGCCGTGTCTGTGCTGAAGAAGGGGTTACCCGTACCGGCGGCAAACACCACCACCTCACCAGCGCGCAGCTGGTGGCGGGCCTTGTTGCGCACATAGGGCTCTGCCACGTTCTTCATCTCAATGGCGCTCTGCACATGGGCGGGCACACCGGCCTCCTGCACTGCGGAGCAGATGGAAAGAGCATTCATCACCGTAGCGAGCATGCCTACATAGTCCGCCGTGGGGCGGTCCATGCCGCGCACGCTGGCCTTGGCACCGCGCCAGATGTTGCCGCCACCCACCACAATGGCAATCTGCAGGTTGGCTTTCTGCTGCGCCTCGGCAATCTCGCGGGCAATGCGGGCCACAATCTCCGGCGAGATATTGTCCTTGCTACCCGGGGCACGCAAGGCTTCGCCACTAAGTTTCAACAGAATACGTTTATACGGAGTTTGTGTCGGTTCACTCATAATTCCTATACAGGTTCAGTTCCTGTTAAATGTGCCACTTTTAACGCCAAAAAGCGAGCTAAAAATACGCCAGCCAGATTTTTTTCACATGTGTCCCAACGTTTCATTAGGACTGCTTTCAAATTCTTGTAGCACAGCTAATTGACAATACGCTGCTAAATTGTTTAGCAGCGAGCGTCCTGTCACGGCGTAGCTTTAGCGAAGGCGGAAGCGAGCGGAATTCATAGCCCACGGCAGTGGGCGACAGATGTTAGGCAGGTGCAAGCGTGCGTTAGCACGCGACCTGTGAGGGCGTAGAAAGCGAGTGAAACGAGACTCGAAGCCCCAAGCGCCTGCTACCTCAAAAAAAATAACAGGAACCCGTGGAACGGGTGACAGCCTGCCACGGCGTAGGGCGTTAGCCC
>JAFNWZ010000324.1 GCA_017379255.1 Akkermansia sp.
GACTGATTGGTTATAACGGTACTTATGAGCTGAAGCGTGATACGCTGGTGGCCACTATTCCGGTTGGATATGCGCCAGGTATTCACCCCCGCTCCTGATGAGGGGTGAGACACAACTTCCTGCGGTGCAGGTAAATGTCCCGCTACCCCGGGCTTCCTGAACCAGAAGGGATGTATCGTGCGGCAAGTGAGGGACCTGCAGTGTGCCGTCCTCTTCCGCCACTACGCGCAGGTAACAATCCAGATGCGGTTCATCGGCCTGCATCCGTTCGAGAATGGGACTTGCGCCCTGCTCCGGCTGTGTCACAAACCAGACCTCGTCATCCTTGCCGGCCTTGCTCTGCAATGCCGCGACGTGAAGCACCTTGCGGTCTCTCATTTCAACGCGTTGCCAGGCTGTCACCTGCTGCTCCATGTTGATGGTAAGCACAGCCAGGGAAGCATCATTCATCAGCACCCAGATATTGATATTGGAGCCACGCTGTACACACCACTCCCTCACCCCCTGCGCAAACAAGTGCTCAGCCAGCATGCTGATATCAGTAGCCGAAAAGCCATCTGATTCCAGGCGGTAGGCAATTTCACGCAGCCGGCGGCCTCCCCGCTGCACAAAGAGCACCGTATTCTCCACTGCGCGCGCAGGCATTGCTTCACTGCCAACGGATGATTGACGCCGGAAGGAAACAGAGGCCGGGGTGAGGGCCCCGCCTGTGCCGGAAGCCACAATCCACTCGCTATCGGCAGTGCCCACCAGAAGCTGGCGCGTAGCGCACAGCCAGCAGATGCGGCTCTGGTCACTCCCCATGATGGACAGATGCATAGCGGCATCGTCATTCGAACCAACGCGGAAATTATGATAATCATCCGTAGCGCTTGCCAGCAAAGTAGTGGGCAGCCCCGGCATGCCGCCCAACCACAAACGCCCCTGGAACATGCAGGAAAAAGCCGGGTATCCATTACGCACGCCAATAGCGCCGAAGCTCCAGCTGCGCGTTGAAAAGCTGACGGGATTTCCGAGATACGAACGCACCAGTTCTCCCCTGGCGTGAGCATCATCGATGACTTCTGTAATCTTTAATTTGTATTCACGGGTTCCGCCCATGATACAGAACTGAAGGTGCGCGCTTACCCCTGCGGGATCTTTGCCGCAACGGCATACCAGCACCATGCGGCATGGCCTCTCCTCAGAGCCGGACAAAGCCCAGTTCTGGCGCGTCGCAAAATCTGACTGGGCAAAGGTTTTGATACAGGTCCAGTTCCAGAGGCGGAAATCCGGTTCTGTTTCCAGCGTATCATAACTGCGCCACAGTTCCCATTGCGCACTCCAGGTGTTATTTGTATTTATTTCCCAATCACCGGCTACTTCATAGGGCACCCCAGAGGCATCCAGACGCATGAATCCGGGCTGGAAGTAATATGGATAATCAGACAACGAATTACTGCCGTTATAGGCATCGGGCGAATAATCACGTATACAATGGTAAAAGTAGTAATAACCAGTGCCAGCGTGTTTCTGGTGCAGCATGGTATCCTTCTTCACTGCATTCGTCCGGATATCCGGAGCGGAAGAAGCTGAAAACATCTGCGCTTCATTGCTGAATAATTCCCGACCGGGGATATACGCATCGGCCAGCAGGCATTCCTTACCCTCCATGTCTGCAGAAAAACGCTTGTCTCCGCCGCTGAGAGTCAAATCAGCCGTTTTGCCCCCAGGCTGGAACATGACTGCAAGAGTCCCGGCCTGCAAGGCGTATGTTTCCCGCGGCATGACCTCAAACTGCGGTTCATCGCACCGCCAGTCAGTATCTGCGTAGCGGTAGAGGACTACTGGCGGATATGTGGGACAACATACATACAACGCATCATTTACCTGAGAGAAATGCAATGATGCCAGCTGGTCTTCAGCTGTCCAGGGGGTGGGCAGCACAAAAATGCCACCAGCGGCATCACGCAGCAACTTCGCATCGCGGTAGACCCGCATACCCCCGGGGAAAAACTCCAGCAAGAGCGTGTCATTCTCCGCAAAACAGAACGGAAATAAACGCACTGCAGCCCCGGCGGCTTCACCCACATACGCCGTGCCTGCCCGCAGTTGGATGCCCCCGTACGGCTGAATCTGAAAATTGCGTATCAACGCTGCACCGCGTTGATACGCCTGTAAATCACAGCGGGTTGAGAGCCACGGGGATAACTCACCAGCCGTAAATCCGAGAACGATAGGTACTTCCTGCATATATGGCAAGGTGTACCACAGCAGGCAAATACGAGCAATCAGAAACGAATATACGGCAGCGCGTTCCGCGCGGAATTACAGTCCCACCTCTACCAGAATGGTCGCAGCAGAGCGCACGCATTCCTGGCAGGAAACGCGGTTGCAGCCCTTCAGTTCGCGGCAGGTGGACGCGCCATTGGCTGCCGTAAAAGCCGCCAGAACAGCTGCAGCTTTTTCCGGTGCCACCTGCATGGCACCGTACAAGGCACCACAGGTTCCCTCAGGGGCTCGCCCGCCGCCGCAGGCGGCCATTGGTTCCACCAGGTCCTCGCGCCCGAATGCAGCGCATACCGTCTGGGCGCAATTATACATCAACGGCTTCTGGCGGAATGTAGCCAGTGCTTGTTCTACTCGTTTCATAGATTATGGATACTTAAAGGTGAATCAGAAATTCCAGAGTTTGCCGCAGACATCCGTCGGCATGCGCCAGTCTCCGCGCGGAGAAAGGGCTATGGTGCCGACCTTCGGGCCATCGGGCACACAGGTACGCTTGAACTGCTGCGTAAAGAAGCGGCGCAGGAACGTGCGCAGCGTGCTGTCAATCAAGGTCTCTTCATATTCCCCGCCAAAAGCATGAATCGCCAGGTACCGCAGTTTTTCCGGTTCAGCACCGTACTTGATGAAGTGGTACAGGAAGAAATCATGCAACTCATACGGCCCCAGGATTTCCTCCGTCTTCTGGTCAATCCGGCCATCGTCCGCGGGAGGCAGCAGCTCCGGGCTCACCGGCGTGGCATTCACATCGCGCAGCACTTCTGCCAGTTCACCACCAACCTGCGAGGCCGCATACTCAATCAGGCAACGGATGAGCGATTTCGGGATAGAGCAGTTCACCCCATACATGCTCATATGGTCGCCATTGTATGTAGCCCAGCCAAGCGCGATTTCCGACAAATCGCCCGTGCCC
>JAFNWZ010000325.1 GCA_017379255.1 Akkermansia sp.
ATCATCCCTAATATTTTGTAAAGTTGTACTGAAACTCCTTTTATTTTCAACTTCTTGAGCATACTTTTGATGAAGCATTTCAAAATTATTTAATATAATTTTTATATCTTCATCCTTGTTTTCCGTCAGCAGCAGGTTGGTGAAGGTCAGGTAGACGGCGATGTTGCGTTTTTCGTATTCCAGCCCGGCAGTGCGCACTTCCTCTGCCTCCCGCATCATGTGCTTGAGCACGCGCCCGGAGTTCCAGATGCAGAGTGGGGAGCCATGCACAATGTTGAATACCTCAAAACCCAGCAGCAGTTTGCAGTAATCGTGAAATCCTATCAGCTCGCGGTCATTCACGAACGCGCCTGATACGTCCCAGACAGCATCTGGCCACAGCGGGTTCTGGTAGGGGGATTGTACTTGCACGGCGCGCCATTCTACCAGTTAAGTGTCTTAGGTGCAAGCGCAATTTGCCGGGAATGCCTGTTTTTGCGCGCGCACGCGTGATGCGCACGCCATTTCGGCTTGACTTCACAGCCACAAGGGCGCAGAATAACGGGGTGAAGATTCAACTCACCTTAATGACGCTGATGTCGGCGCTGCCTGTTATGGCGGAGAGTGCCGCAGCTGAGCCTGCCGGTGCACAGGAGCAGGCTTCTTTGATTGTTGCTCCCGCCCCGGAAGCCCCGGTGGGGGCCTCCGCGGAAGAAACGGTTGCGCCTGCGCCGGTTGCTGAGGCTGCTGAGCCGCCTGCACCAGCCCCGGCAGAGCAACCGGCCCCCGCTCCGGCACCGGAAGAGCCCGCGGCACAACACGCCCCGGCAGATGGAGTCCCTGCGCCGGCAGCACCCGCAGAGACTCCCGCTCCTGAGCCGGAAGTGCCGGCAGAGCCTGCGCCGGTGGCGCCTGCTGCTGAGCCGGCGCCCGCGCCTCCTGCTCCCCCGGCGGTGAGCCTGGCAGATGCGTACCGGGGTATTGTGAAGATTGAGGTGGTGAGCCGTGTTCCGGATTATGAGACCCCCTGGCAGAGTGGTAATTATGGCCGCGGTACCGGAACGGGGTTTCAGGTGGCGCCGGGCTTGTTCATGACGAATGCCCATGTGGTGGCCAATGCGGAGAAGGTGGATATTTCGCTCTTTGCCGATGCCCGGCGGATTCCTGCCCGCGTGAAGTATGTGGCGCACGATGCGGATCTGGCGTTGCTGGAAATTGATGATACGAAGGCGTTTGAGGGGGTGCCCTGCCTGGAGTTCAGCGAGGAAATGCCTCTGCTGGAGGATACCGTGCGAGCCATTGGTTACCCCATAGGCGGTAACCGCCTCTCGGTGACCCGCGGCATTGTTTCCCGCATAGATACCATTCCCTATGCCCACCCTCGCAATGTGGCGCACCTGGCGCTGCAGGTGGATGCCGCCATCAACCCCGGCAACAGCGGTGGCCCGGTGCTGAAGGGGGATAAAGTGATTGGTGTGGCGTTCCAGGGCCTGCAGCAGGCGAACTCCACAGGATATGTGATTCCCATGCCGGTGATACGCCATTTCCTGAAAGATGTGGAGGATGGCCATTACGATGGTTATGTGGAAATGGGTGCCCAGTTCCAGCCGCTCGAAAATAAGGCCATGCGCCGCTATTATGGGTTGCAGGATAATGCGCTGGGTTGCCTGGTGGCAGATCTGGTGAAGGGGGGCGCCTGCGATTCTGCCCTGCGTGTGGGCGATGTGGTGCTGGCGGTGAACGGTCTGCCGGTGGATGCCTCAGCCATGATTGAGCTGGAGGGGGTGCGGGTGCGCCTGGAGGAGCTGGCAGAGCGCGCATTTGCGGGGGATAAGATGCATTTCACCATTCTGCGCCAGGGCGATGTGATGCAGACGGAGGCCACCATGGCCCCGCTGCCTTCTGTCCGCCTGCTTTCCCGCCAGTATGATGAGCAGCCGCGTTATGTGGTGTTTGGCGGTCTGGTGTTCCAGCCGTTGAATTACAATGTGGTGCAGGAGCATCAGGTTCCGTCTGCGCATGTGATGGTGGAGCTGGATCGCTTCACCCGTGGAGGTGAATCCTCCTTAAAGGAAGACCTGGTACTGCTGACCCGTTCCCTGCCGGATGAGGTGAATGCCCGTTTCTCTGATACCGGGCGCTGCATTGTTACCCGGGTGAATGGGGTGGAGGTGCGCGGTCTGGCGCACCTGCACAGCCTGCTTTACCCGGCCGACGGCCAGCCCCGCCCTGAATACACGGTGATTGAACTGGCGGATGCCGCGCGCCCGCTAGTTATTGATAATGCGGCGGTTGATGCCGCGAATGCCCGCATAGCAGAGCGGTATAACATCCCCGCTCCCTGCCGCCTCAAGAAATAATTTTACCTTTCCCTACGTCGCATGATACGGACGCTTACCCTTCTTTCGCTGACTGCTCTGCTGTTGGGCGGTTGCAAACCGACCGAGCGCACCGCGCTCAAGAAAAAACAGGCTGAACTGGCAGCTGCTCCCGCTGTGGAGGTGCCGGTTGTGGATGAAACGCCTGTGCCGGAGCCGCCTGCACCTGCCCCGCTGCCGGAGCCGGTGCAGCTGGAACCCTCTGCCAGCCTGCTGGTGGTGAGCTCTACCGTGCAGGCATACAACCCGCTGCGCCCCTGGGAAAAGGAGGAGCCGCGGCAGATGCAGGCGCTGGGGGTATACCTGGGTGAGGGCCGTGTGCTCACCCCCGCGCGGGTGGTGCGCGAGGCCACGTATGTGGAACTCATGCTGCCGGATGCCAGCCGCACTGTGCCGGCGCGCGTGCTGCGGTTCAATGAGGAAATGAATCTGGCGCTGCTGACCGTGGTGCACGATCCGGACGCTTCTCTTTTTGAAAGCCGGGTGGCCTTGCCCCTGGGAACGGCGCTCAACCGCGGAGAAACGGCCACATACGCCGGGCTTATCAATGGCGTGGAACCTGTGCATGTGGAGCTGCAGGCTGAAAATGTGGCGGGGGATAAGATTCCGCTCATGGTGATGCGGGCAGTGCGCCCTCTGCCGGAGGGGCAGACCAATGGCGCCCCTGTGGTGCGGGAGGGCAAGTTGTGCGCGCTGGGCGTTGCCTACCGCAAGCAGGAGCACCTCATGCAGGTGGTGAACGCGGAGTTGATAGAGCGTTTCCTTGAGCAGGAGGAGGCAGTGCTGCCGGTGCTGGGTGTGCAGCTTACCCCGTTGGATGACCCGATGTTCCGCCGCTACCTGAAGCTGGATGCCGCCGCTAATGGCTTGTATGTGAACAAGGTTCTGCCTGCCGGTGCGGCAGAGGCCGCCGGGGTGCAGGTGGGCGATGTGATTACGGCCATTGAAGGTTTACCCATAGATAACCAGGGCCGCTGCAATCATCCGCGTTATGGCCTGCACAGTGCCACTGTGCTGATGCGCGGCATGAAGGAATACGGCCAGGAGCTGGGGCTTACCGTCAGCCGTTCAGGTGAGGTTCACCAGATTTCCGTGAAGCTGAATAACGATGCGGTGGCCAAAGCACTGCTGCGCCCGCAGAAACACGGGGTGCAGCCGCGTTACATCATGTGGGGCGGGTTGCTTTTCCAGCCGCTTACCAGTACCCTGGTGGATACGCTGACTGACCGGAGCAAAGGGATGCTGCCTCTGGAGCTGCAATCGCTGGTGCAGAACCAGGAGGCGGTGCGCCAGAGCGGGTGCAATGAGTTGGTGGCGCTCACGTTTGTGCTGCCCACGGCTGCCACCCAGGGGTATGAGGAGGTGCGCATGAGCCGCCTTCTGGCGGTGAATGGCAAGCCGGTGAACTGCTTTGCCGAGCTGCCCGCCCTGCTGGATGAGGCTACCGATAATGGCCTGGTGCGCCTGGAGTTCAACAAGCCGCCCTATACCATTTATGTGGAGCGGCAGGAGGCCGACGCCGTAAACTCATACCTGCAGCAGCAGGCTATTCCGAAGCTCCGCGTGGTGGAGGAATGAGTTGGAGAACGATGAGGGCTGCCGGCGGACAGCCCTTTTCTTATGCCTGCTTGCGCGGTTTGTGCGGCACCAGCACACGCATGCTGGTGCTTTCCTGTGTGCGGGTGCGGCGGCGCGCAGCGCGCTGCAGGTGCGCCTGCATGGCGTAGGGCTTCTTTCCTTTGGCGGCGGGGTGGTAGCTGCCGTCCGGAGCCATGTCGCTGGCCTGGGTGTTATCGGCAAAGCAGGCGTCAAGAATCTCCAGGATGCGGTGCACCAGCGGAGGTTCTTCGATGGGGATGAGCAGCTCCACGCGGCGGTCGAGGTTACGGCTCATCCAGTCTGCGCTGGCCATGTAGACCAGCGGGCTGCCCCCGTTGTGGAAATGGAAGAGGCGGGCGTGCTCCAGG
>JAFNWZ010000326.1 GCA_017379255.1 Akkermansia sp.
AAAAAACGTAGTGGGGTATCACCCGCCTCACCATCGGCAGTAAGCATTCATTCGCGGCTCTATCGGCGTAAGCCGCTAACTTTCGATTCGTAAATCCAAAATCGTAAATCCTCGTGCCCCATATCTTTGGGACCACATGTGTCCCAACGTTTCATTAGGACTGCTTTCAAATTCTTGTAGCACAGCTAATTAACAATACGCTGCTAAAGTAATTTATCGGCGAGCGTAGCGAGCGGAATTCATAGCCCACGGTAGTGGGCGTAAGAGGTTAGACAGGGGTGGAGCGACGGAGTCGCGGAACCCCTGATCAAACAAAAAAAATGACCAGAACCCCGAACGCAGTGAGTGGGTGACAGAAAGCTAAGCATCAACATAAAGCATCGTTTTCTGTCACCCGTTCCACGGGTTCCTTTTATTTTTTGAGGTAGCAGGCGCTGCGCGTGCTGACGCACGCTTGCACCTGCCTAACATCTGTCGCCCACTACCGTGGGCTATGAATTTCGCTCGCTATGCTCGCCGATTACAATTTACGAAACTTTGGGACACATGTGGAAGTACGAAGTAAAACAGGATATAGGCTTGAAGCCTGCTATGGAGTGTGCTAGAATGCGCGCGTGAAAGTTATTGTTGTAACCGGGGGCATTGCCTCTGGAAAATCTACCGTGGTAGAGCTGCTGCGTGAACTGGGCGGCAATGGAGTGGAGGTTTTCGATTGTGATGCCGCCGTGGCTGAGCTGCAGCAGGCTGGCAAACTGTCGCGTGATCTGGTGACGGCATTCGGCCCGGAGGCGCTGTGCGACAATGGCAGCGTGAACAAGGATTACCTGCGTGCCATTGTGCAGAACGACCCGGAAGGCCGCGATAAGCTCAACAATGTGGTGCACCCGAAACTGGCGCAGCTGTGTCTGGATGCACAGGTGGCTGCACGCCAGCGCGGAGATGTGCACACCTTCCTGGTGGATATTCCGCTGTATTTTGAAAGTCCGGTAGAGTTCGGGGCAGATGTGGTATGCGTGGTGGCGGTGACGCCGGAGACGCAGATTGCGCGCATGGCGAGCCGAGATGGCTTTGACCGCCCGCAGGCAGAGGCCATGCTGGCGGCGCAGATGCCCACCCAGGCCAAGATTGACCGCGCCAACCTGGTATTCTGGAACGAAGGTTCGCCAGAATGGCTGCGCCAGCAGGTGGAGTTGTTCTATAACACGGAACTGGCGGCAGAAGCCAAGGCCATGCAAGCGCGCTCAGTGATTGTAAACCTGAACGAGCTGCGCGCCCTGCCTCTCAACGAGCTGCAGCGCATAGCCACAACGGCCGCCCGCCGCGGCACAGAATCCCTGCCCCGCCCGCAGCTGGTGGCCGAGCTGGCCCGCACGTATCTGGCAGAGGGCAGCCAGGTGCTGGTGAGTGGCGTGCTGGAGTTCGGCAAGGACAACATGGCCTTTGTGCGCGATGCCGCCCGCAGTTTCCGACCGGGTGATGATGACCCCCGCGTGCCGCAGGATATCATCCGCAAGCACGAGCTGCGCCCCGGCAACATGGTGAAAGTGAAGCTGCGCCCCGCCCAGGGCAGGAACGAGCACGGCCTGATGGCGGGCGAAGTGCTGGAGATTGAGGGCACGCCTGTGGCCGAGTATACCCAGCCGAAACCATTTGACCGCCTGACCCCGCTGATTCCGACCGAGCGTCTTATTCTGGAGAACCCGGATATCAAGAGCCCGGCCATGCGGGTGCTGGATTTGATTACCCCGCTGGGCATGGGGCAGCGAGCCCTGGTGGTGGCACCGCCGCGCGGCGGCAAGACCGTACTGCTCAAAACCATGGCCAGAAGCCTGCGTGCCAACTACCCGAAGACGGATCTGCTGGTTCTGCTGCTGGATGAGCGCCCGGAGGAAGTGACGGATTTTGAAGATACGGTGGATGTGCCGGTATACGCCAGCACCTTTGACGAACCCTCCCGCCGCCATGCGCAGCTCAGCGACCTGATTCTGGAACGCGCGCGCCGACTGGTGGAGCAAGGGCACGATGTCATCATCATGCTGGATTCCCTCACCCGCCTGGCCCGCGGCTACAATGCCAACCAGAGCGGCGGGCGCACCATGTCCGGTGGTCTGGGTTCCAATGCCCTGGAAAAGCCCCGCAAGTTCTTCGGCGCAGCGCGCAAGGTGGAAGAAGGCGGCAGCCTCACCATCATTGCCACCTGCCTCATCGAGACAGAATCCCGCATGGATGAAATCATCTTCGAGGAATTCAAGGGCACGGGCAACATGGAAATCCGCCTGGACCGGGAGCTTTCCGAGCGCCGCATCTACCCGGCCATCTCGATTCCCCAGAGCGGCACCCGCAATGATGACCGCCTGTACCACCCGGACGAGATGGTTCGCGTGCTGCAGGTGCGCCGCCAGCTGGCTACCCTGCC
>JAFNWZ010000327.1 GCA_017379255.1 Akkermansia sp.
GAACGCCAAATCAAAAAAGCACCGCAGGAAGGTCGATTCCTGCGGTGCTTCTTTCTATTCTATATATGGGTTAAACAGGTTGTATACGGTCAGCATGCTCCTCAATCATCATGGGCTGGTAGCGATGTCTCTGGAACAAGGGCTTCATACGCCCCTCCTCCCGAGCCATGCAGTAGAACATCTTAATGATGGCAAATTGCACAAAGTGGAAAGTAACATCCGCACCGCCCCATACAAACTTGGGAGGCAACACCACAACTGCAACTGTGTAAAACAACAATGGTTTAAACAAGGGCGTGCCACGCCATGCCGAACAAATCCGCAACTGGAAGAACATCCCCACGGCCATCAATAAAGCAAGCACCGACAAGCCAACATAACCAATGCGGTGTATAGCCGTAATGACACCATGATGCCACACACCGTTAACAGCAAATTCGTCCAGGTCCTGACCATACGCATATTCACCGCGTATAAGTGCGCGATATCGGCGTGCAGTAGCGGCCATGGATTGTCCATAACCATCACCAAAGACATAATCCTTGATATAACCCGTACGCTTATCCCACGCCAATTCCCACAGCTCTTCTCGCCATTCCCACGTGGTGTCACCGTCCTGCCGGGCAGCTGAGCTCACCTGAACCCCAGGCAGCATGGCGCAAATTCGCTGCGCACTCATAGGCAGGTCATGCAAGGCGCCGCCCAGGGAGAACACAAGCAGCATCATGTATGCAAAGCCTCCCAGGAGCACAGCAATGAGGAGCTCCCTCTTGATGGCAAGCATTGCCATCACATTCAACGCGAGCATACCGAAAGCCTTACGGCTACCGGTAATCAGCATCATCGCAAAAGAGGCCGCAACCCCCATCAGCAACAAGGGGTTGACGAGCACCGACCGCAGCGAAAAATAGGAAAATATCGCAACACAGAATGGAGTTGCATACGGCCCGATAACATCAATACGTTCACCCGTTGAAGAAACAGCCGCTGCAAGATTGACGCCTTCACCGCGGACACCTGCAACAGTCAATACAAGAAGGATGAACGTTACGCACAGCTTTATGACAACGGATATATTCAGAACCCGCACCAACTGCTTCAGCGGCATGGGAATGACACTAAGCGCCAGATAGAAAACCAGCGCCATGATGTAATAGACATATTCGGAACCACCAATATCATCGCCATCCATCCCCAGAAAGCGCACGGACACAGGACGGCGAATGTATGCCGCCACCATGACAATCGTCAACAGCAGAACGGCGATGTCCATCATCGCCAATGAACGCCACCGGATTTTCACGTACCCCATGCCCCACATGACTAGCCAGTACAAAAGCACAAGCGCAGCGGCATAAAACTCCATGGGCACAGCAGAGAAAGCCCCAGGCAATGGCACCAACTCCAGCAATGGAGGAAGGAGGAAGAGCAGCATCCAGCTTTTCGAGCCAAAAATCAATATCCCGAAAAGGCCAAGAAAAGCCACCACAACGGCCAACGAACTCACCGCATCCTCCGATGCCTGAGCACCCACGCCAAAGCACAGCACCACCAGTATGATGCCGGCAAGAATTCCTTTTAACCCGTTTCCCTGCATATTCCTTCAACTAACAAGAACAGATGCGCTCTGCTCAAGCGCATCTGGTCCTGAATAATATCTTGATTAAAGAGCAGAAGGAATTTCCTTTCCGAGCTCTGACGCCTTGCGCCCCTTGCCGTCGCCGGCAATGCGCTCGAGCAGCACATCGCGGTAGCCCATGCCGCCAGGAATCATGGGCAGCACATGCACATCGTAGGGCACCATGACATCCAGCACATAAGCCTCCTTGGATTCAAGCATCCGCTTAATGGCAGGAGCAAGCTCTGCCGGGTCAACCACGCGCTCACACTTGATGCCGAAGCCTGCGCAGAGAACCGGGAAGTTCGGGTACAGAATATCCGGATTACGGTGAGTGCGGTCGTACTCATCTGCAGGGTCTGCCAGGAAGGTCTGCGCGCGGTTGGAATCGTATTTCAGGTCTTCCCACTGCACCACCATACCCAGGTGCTGGTTATCCAGAATCATGCATTTGATGGGCATTTTCTCCACGCGAATAGTGGCCAGTTCCTGCACATTCATCAGGAAAGAACCGTCACCATCAATATTCACAACCGTTTTCTCCGGGTGTGCCACATGAGCCCCCATGGCTGCCGGGAGGCCATAGCCCATGGAACCGAGGCCACCGGAAGTGGCCAGACGGCGGGGCTGCTCAAACTTGTAGAACTGAGCGGCAAACATCTGGTGCTGGCCTACGCCTGTGCAGATGATGGCATCCTCGTCCTTCAGCTGGTTATAGAGTTCCTCAATAGCCTGCTGCGGAGCAATTTCGCGCTCGTTCTTTTCGTAGCAGAGAGGATACTGTGCCTTCCAGGCCTCAATGATACCAAACCATTCCGGACGATTGGAAACCGCATATTCACGGCGCGCAATCCCCATTTCCTCCAGCTTGGCATTCATGTAGGCAAGAGCCTCAGCTGCATCGGAGCGGATAGCGTAATCCACCTTCTTGTTCTTATTGAGCTCGGCGGCGTCGAAATCGACGTGGATAATCTTAGCATGCTCACAGAACGTACGGACAGCACCAGTCACACGGTCATCGAAGCGAGCGCCGATGGCCAGCACCACGTCCGCCTCATTCACGGTATTATTGGCATACACAGCGCCATGCATCCCCAGCCAGCGAACGGACAAGGGGTGAGACTCCGGCATGGCCCCAATACCCATGAGCGTGGTTGCAACCGGAATCTGGGTTCTCTCCGCAAACTCAAGCAACTGCTCTGCTGCATTGGAAATCACCACACCGCCACCTGCATAAATAGCAGGGCGCTTAGCTGCCAGCAGGATAGGCAGAATCTCATCCAATGCCGCGGTGTCAAGTGCCACCTTAGGGGCATAGCCCGGCAAATCGAGCGGAGCGTCAAAATCCGGCACAAACTTACCTTCCTGGAAGTTCTTGGGAATATCAATCACGACGGGGCCGGGGCGTCCCGTGCGGGCCACATGGAAAGCCTCGCGGACAATGCGGGGGATATCATTCAAATCCGTGACCAGGTAGCTGTGCTTCACGATGGGCGCAGTCATACCAAACACGTCCGTCTCCTGGAAAGCCGAAGTGCCGATAAGGCCACTACCCACCTGAGCCGTAATAGCCACCATAGGGATGGAGTCCAGCATTGCATCCGCAATGGGAGTAATCATGTTCGTTGCACCCGGGCCGGAGGTAGACATACACACACCCACCTTACCGGTTACGCGGCCATAACCTTCTGCAGCAAATGCCCCACCCTGCTCGTGGCGGGGAAGAATCGTGCGGATGGAAGGTTCATGGCTGAGCGCCTGGTGAATCGGCATACTTGCTCCACCCGGGTACGCAAATACTACATCCACCCCCTCGCGCACAAGACTCTGAACCAGCGCTTCTGCACCGGTCATCATTTTACCTTCAGGCTGGGAC
>JAFNWZ010000328.1 GCA_017379255.1 Akkermansia sp.
CCCCAGGACCTCGGCGTTGCCGTGAAAGACCTGCAGGAGCGCCTCATGGCCCGCCAGGACCTCGTCTCCCGCACCCGCAGTGAGTACGATGCCGAAACCCCGCAGATTCACCTCGAAATCAACCGCGAGAAGGCACAGTCGCTCAACATTCCGGTGGATACCATCTTCCGCACCCTGCAGAGCGTCATGTCCTCGTCCTACGTGAACGATTTCACGCTCAACGGCTTCAACTTCAAGGTGCAGATTCAGGGCGGCACGAATGACCGCCGCACGGCAGATGACATCCTGAACCAGATGGTGCGCAACGAACGCGGCGAAATGGTACCCCTCTCCGCTGTCTGCTCGCTCTCCTACCGCATGGGCCCCAGCCGTTACAACCGCTTCAACCAGTACATGAGCGCCGATATCTCGGTGACCCCCGCCATGGGTATCGGCTCCGGCCAGATCATGAACCTCATCGAGGAATGCATCGCCGACATGAACCAGGAGGAAAAGGCCAGCGGCCGCAACCTGCTCTGGGAAGTAAGCTGGAAGGACCTCTCCTACCAGGAGCGCCAGAACGATGGCAAGATCGGCCCGCTGATTGCCATGGCCATGATTTTCGCCTACCTCTTCCTGGTGGCTCAGTATGAGAGCTGGACCACCCCCGTGCCCGTGATGCTCTCCGTGAGCGTGGCTACCATGGGCGCACTCATGGGTGCCCAGCTCTTCGGGCTTAGCATGTCCATCTACGTGCAGCTGGGTCTGCTCATGCTCATTGGTCTGGCCGCCAAGAATGCCATTCTCATGGTCGAGTTCAGCAAGGAGGACCACGCCGCCGGCACCCCCGTGAAGCAGGCTGCCATCAACGGCGCCCGCATGCGCTACCGCGCTGTGCTCATGACGGCTGTATCCTTCCTATTCGGTGTGTTCCCGCTGGTGGTAGCCACCGGGTCCGGCGCAGCCAGCCGTATGGAAATCGGTGTCACCACCTTCTGCGGCATGCTCATGGCTACAGCCTTCGGCATCTTCATGGTACCCGGGCTTTATTCCATATTTGCCCGCATGCGCGACTGGACTGCAAGCAAAATCGCCAAAGACCCATTACCAAGGTAACAATATTTGTTTTTTTACATGCCGCCACACAATGTGGCGGCATTTTTTTTTGCAAAAGTGATTCATGCGTCTTGACCTAGCGAACAGAAATGCATATAATGAACCACGTATGAAACGTATAACTCCTTTCCTCTTCGCCGGGGCCCTTCTCTGCTCTTGCCAGCAGACTCCGCGCAACATCATTCAGATGGAAGCTCCCATTTTCACTGGTGCAGCAGCGGATGGCAAGGCCTGCACTATCCGCACCTGCGATAAATCGGCCTACCCGATGATTCAGGTTGATATGCCTGAAGCCCGTGAGTGGGATGTCTTTGACCGCGCTGATGCAGTGATGAAGTACAACGAAATGCCCCGTGAGGACAAAGAGCTTCTTTTCGATACCGTCGCCCGCGTATACTCCAACCTGCCCGCCAACAACAAGCTGAGCAGCGAGACTATCAACCTGGGCATCTGGCACGAGCTTACCCGCAAGGGCGTTGACCTCAGCTTCGGTGATAACCCTGCTGACTGGCATCCGTACGAGATGTATATTCACCCGATTGTGATTGCTGAAATGACCAATTTCTTCATCACTGCTAAGGATGGCAGCATCACCGACAAAGAGCTCAACACCTGGCAGAAGGCCGGTTGCAATGTTATCAATGCCCATCCCGACAACCTCTGCATGGCTGCCCTGCTCGCCCGCAAGGACGACCTCGCCAAGGCTGGTATCATCATCGAGCCGGATGGCGAGTACTACAAGGCCAGAACAGTTAAGGTGGACTGGAACAAATACCGCGCCGAGCAGCACTAATACCTGTTTTACTAACAATAAAAGAAAACCCGGTTATCTCAGATAACCGGGTTTTTCATTCCTGGAAACAGAACTCTGTATTCGATTCACTCACCGCAGCCAGCCAGTCCCCAGCAGGGCGCCTGAAAATCCGCAGGACTGGACGAAATGCCCTCCTCCCCTCTTAATTTCCGGCCGTAGGTTTCCGGCGTCCCTTGGTCTCATCGTTCCATTCTGCCGTCTCATATTTTGTACGGCACAACGTCTCTAATTCAGCATTGAAACCAGGATATGGCTCTGCCCCCTCCACCACACGCACTTCAGGCGCCAGAGCACGCGCCAGGCGCTCCGGCCAGCCCTCTGCGGGCACACATTGCTGAATAAGCCCCTGGTGCAGCACAGCACCCTTATAGCGGCGCTGACCGGCGCCGGCAAGCTTATGCCCGGCTTCGTCCACGATATCACTTTTGACAGGGCTGGCCCAGCAGGCCCGGCCACCATCCGGGGCATCCTCCGTCAGCAAGGTGCACTCCACCCCGCTCTGCTGCAGAGCCGTGGCCAGGGCGCCGTGAATCCAGAGGTAAAGCTGATCTGAGGGGGGATACATCACCCCCTCCACAGCGGGCAGAGTTACCGTGTAGGTATACCCTATGCGGTGGTCAACAATGCCGCCGCCGGTCCAGCGGCGGATATACTCTGAAGCACCGGGAAAAATAGAAGCGGCCTCAGCTGCGGTATCAAAATATCCGAAACTCACCGCCGACCGCTCCCATGTATAAATGCGCAGCCATGATTCAGCGCGACGGGAAAGGAGCTCGTCTGCAGCCATGTTGGCATAGCCGGTGCGGGGCACGGGGTCAATCCAAAGCGTGATGGCTCCGGGGAGCACATCACGCTGCTGTGTTTGCATCTGCATGTATGGAATATATCAGAGAGGTTGAGGAAGAGAGACCAGGCGCGCGTAGGAGCGGGTGTACTTGGCAAAGAAATCAGCCATCTTCTTGGGAGCCTTGCGGCGTCCCTGGCGGATTTGCTCCACCATGGCCACGCCTTCTTCCGTGAGCACCGTAATGGAAATCATGGCAGAATCAATGCGGGCATTCTGATAGGTGGTACCGCCGGCAACGATGCGGTCTCCATACAGTTCCACCCGGTTCGTACGGCGATTGGAAGCAATTACGGGGATACTCACCATCTTATACGCGACTTCACCCTTTTCGGCATCGGCCTCTCCCTCCACATACCGGATATTGAAGGTGACATTCATTTCCAGAATATTCTCGCAGAGGAAGTGATCGTCATCATCCTGCTCAAAACGGGAGTAAGCGGCCTCAAGATTCTCCTTACCCAGGAGCTGTTCAAATGTGGGGCGGGGTTGCACCACCTGGCGGTAAAGCGAGAAAAGCGGATAAATGCCTCCCTCCCTGCTATCGCTCCCCGGCACGTCCAGAATCTGGTCGCGGAACATAAGGCGGTAGCCTATGGCGTTCACATCGCCCTGAGTATCGCGATTGTGGGCGCGGGCTTCGCGGTAATTCTGGCGCAGCGAAGTATCAGAGCTTACCGAAGGGTTGCGGTCCGGCGCACAGGCAAAGAAAACGCACTGAGCGGATTTAGGAATCTTCAGTCCCTTGGGGATATTGTCCATGTTTTCATCTGCCTTGGCAAACATCCACTGGTACTTATTGTCGTACCCGCGCATCTGGAACGACTCAAAGTCGCGGCTCAGGGTCTGCAGCGCCGCGCGGGAACGCGAGGAAGTGCTCACATCTTCGCTCACCGCTCTCCACAAATCAACACTCTGGTTGGTAAGCTGCATAATGACCACCACCAACATGCCCGTAATGGCCATGGCGGTCATCAACTCGATAAGCGTAAAGCCTCGGAAATTCGTCTTTTTCCCTAATTTCATGACAAATCTGCTGAATGATGATTAACGATGGAAGGAAAGATTGGCCGAGAAAAGCGGACGCCCCAGTTTTTTCCACTTTTTGCCTTTGTAACGGGC